>SVSN01000079.1 GCA_015064285.1 Oscillospiraceae bacterium
GTTCCACAACATCCGGAATCTTGATATGGAGCTTTTCGCAGTCGGCAAAGAAAGCATCGGTGTAGAACTTTGCGATTTCCATGACGGTCTTCTTTTCTCTCTTGGCGCCCTTGAGCATCTTGTCTTCGCCGGTGTCCGCATCGCTGGACAGATGACCCACGTCGGTGATGTTCATGACTCTCTTCACTTCATAGCCGTCGTACCGCAGATACTTTTCCAGTACGTCTTCCATGATGTAGGAGCGCAGGTTGCCGATGTGGGCAAAGTGATATACGGTAGGGCCGCAGGTGTACATACCTACCTTGCCGGGTTCATGGGTTACAAATTCGTCTCTGGTATGGGTAAGGCTGTTGTATAACTGCATGGTATATTTCTCCTTGATGATGGTATTCTGTATGGTATTTTATTGGTTGTCGTCATTGTTGTCCGGTGCGGATACCGGAACAGAATCAGAGTTGTTTTCTTCTTCCGGATTCTTCCGGAAATACAGGTACAGGCTGCCTGCCAGCACACCACCGCAGATCAGGTACATGGCCAGGATCAGCAGGCTGTCTTCGGTGACAAACCAAAGGGCTGCCCCATTGAAGAAAATGTGGGTAATGACGGAGGGCAGGATGGAGCCGTAGCGCCGGTTCATGACGGAGAACAGAGCGCCCAGCAGTGCTGCATAGCCGATGGCAATGGGCGTACCGTGGCAGATACCGAATAAGAGGGCGGAAAGGATCACGGTCAGCCAGCCGGGAGCACCTCTGCGGATTCTGGATTCTGCCAGTCCCCGGAAGATGGTTTCCTCCACCAGTCCGGTCATAATGGCTGTGGAGAGAATTTCCAGAAATATATTGGTTTCTCCCAGATACTGATACTGCTCCTCCAGACCGGCAAACCAGGCTTCCGGCAGAGGCAGAAAGGAGATGGTGACGGAAACCACCACATTCAGTGCCGTTCCCGCCAGCGCGCACCAGATCAGGGCAGAGAGGGGAACCGTCCGGATTCCGCATTCGGTGAACAGATTTTTATGCCGCAGGGCAAAGAATACAGCCAGGAACAGAATGGTCAGCGCACCGGAGATCAGCGTCAGCAGAGAGATGTTCTCAAATACCGCCTCCATCAGATCTTCGGAGATATCGTACATGAAATCTTCCGATATACCAAAACCGCCCGACAGCATACCGCTCATTTCGCCCATGGCGTAATAGGCGCCGTAGATACCGATAACCGCAGACTGGATCAGAATAAACAGCAGTACATAACATACCGCTTTGGCAAGCCCGGCCAGAAACCGCCCGGTACGGCTTTCTTTCTTCGGCTGTGCTTCTGTGTACATACAGGAAGCCCGGGCATTCTCCGTCAGCGGCAGACCGCAGCGGATGCAGAACTGGCCGTTTTCCGGATTTTCCTGCTGACAACGGGGACATCGCATCATATTCAGTAGGGCAGAGCATTCTGAAAAAACAGAAAGACCACCCGCTCCTTTCGGGGATTCATGAAATCTTATTATACACGATCCGTCACCGTTTTTCTTCCGGCAGATTTGTCGGAATCGTGACTTTTTTATACTTCTTTCGTTTCTTGTTCGGAAAGCAGTGCTTCTACCGCTTCCAGCCGCTTCATGATGGAGGAGATTTCGGCCTGCACCGGGTCGGGAATGTGTACCTGGTCCAGGTCGGATTTGGGTCTGCGGTGTTCTCTTTCCGGAACCTTTTCGCCGTCCTTGCGAACCACTTTGGCAGGTACGCCCACAGCGGTGGAATTTGCCGGAATTTCACTCAGCACCACAGCACCGGATGCGATCTTTACATTGTCGCCCACGGTGAAGTTCCCCAGCACCTTGGCGCCGGAACCTACCATGACATTGTTGCCAAGAGTAGGGTGACGTTTCCCGGTCTGCTTGCCGGTACCGCCCAGGGTTACGCCCTGATAGATGGTGCAGTAGTCGCCGATGATGGTGGTTTCGCCGATGACAACCCCGGCGCCGTGGTCAATGAACAGACCTTTGCCGATGGTGGCACCCGGATGGATTTCGATACCGGTCAGAAACCGTGCCAGCTGGGAAACGGCTCTGGCGGACAGGGCCATGCCCTTATCGTTGAGCATATGGGCAATCCGGTAGAACAGCAGCGCATGGACGCCGGAGTACATCAGAAGCACTTCCGCCCGGCCCAGTGCCGCAGGGTCCCGTTCACAGATGGAGTCCGCTTCTTCCACCACGTACCGTACAGCTTTGCAGACAGCACGTTCCAGACGGTTGTTTGCAATAAACTGAATCCGGACAGGTTTTTCTTCCGTTTTCTGAATTTGGATAATGGTTTTCATAGTCATACCTCAGAGGGAACAAAAAAGCCTCTTCCGGTCGCAGATCACGACGGAAAAGAGGCGCAGTACGCGGTTCCACTCTTTTGTTTTTCTCAGATGTACCCTCTAACGGGGGTCAGGCGCATTTCATTACAAAATGAGACTCCCGTGGCCGGATTGCCACACTGACCGGATGCACAGCCGGGGGGCATTTCCGCACTCCTTTCACCAAACGGAGCGCTCTCTGCCGGAAATCCGCATCCCGATTCTTTCCGATCTTCGTCCAATGATATTATACACTATAAAGTGGGATTTGTAAACACCTGCAGACAAAAAGAAAAACAAAAAATCCCGCAAGAATATCGCCAAACTCTTGTAAAACCTGCGGAATTTATGGTATAATATAGAGTGGTATGAAAAAATGCCGGACTATCGCAGAATATACCCTTTTCCCCGGATACTGCCGATGGCGCCGTCCCCCAGAAGCGGGATGAGCTTCCGGCGCAGATGGGTCATATGCACCTCACAGGCATTGCCTTCCACGCCATCCGGCCACACAGCGGCAGTCAGCACGGTTTTCGGTACGGCCTGTCCCCGGTTTTCCAGAAGCAGTGAAAGCAGACGGAATTCCCTGTCTGTCAGTCGTACGCTCTGCTGTCCGCAGCGAACCAGATTCTCTTCCGGGATCAGACGAAGAGAAGCCTGTTTCGGCGCTGCCGACCTGTCCAGATGCAAAAGTGCTTTTTCCCAGTCTGCCAGGGAGACCGGCCAGGGAAGAGCCGCATAGGGAAGGGTTTCCGAAAGACGCCTGTGCAGCGGATCGGTGAGCCAGGTTTCAGAGCGGTAGGTCACCAGAACAACGGCTGCATCTTCCAGCATCTGTTCCACAGAAAGCCGGTCAGACTCCGGGAGAGAATCCCCCATCACCAGTACCAGTCCGTCCCCTGCCAGAAGCGAAAGCCTGGCTTCCCACAGAGGGAGGGCGGCGGTCAGAAGCGCGTCTGTATGACGGTCGCCTGTCTGGATATGCAGCTGCATCACATTCACCTGCCTTTATACGGATTGTGTTCAGTATACCATATCGTCAGCCGGTTTGTCAAGCGTACGAATATTGTCATCCTACTGAAAGGCGGTGTCGGTTTTGATTTATGAACCGGATAAACTTCTGCCGGAAGACCTGAGGCCGGACAACGCCTGTTTCTTCACCGGACACCGTTTGATTTCCGAGAAACAGCTCCAGTGTATGTATCCTGTACTGGTACGGACGATTCTGCAGGCGGCGGAGGACGGATACCGGTATTTTCTGAACGGCGGCGCCATGGGATTTGATCTGCTGACCGCCAGAACAGTGGCCCTTCTGCGGCATGACTTCGGAAGAGACATTCATCTGGTGCTTGTGCTCCCCTGCCGTGACCAGACTGCCCGCTGGCTGTACGGAAAACGGGGTCTGGAAAACATCCGGCAGTATCATGAAATCAAGGCTCACGCCGGTGCCGTGGTATACATGACGGATTTCTACCAGGACGGCTGCATGAAAGCACGGAACCGGTTCATGGCGGATCACGCCGGACGGTGCATTGCGTTCTGGAACGGTACCCCGAGAGGAGGCACATACCAGACGGTGCACATGGCAGAAAAAGCCGGAATCCCGGTATGGAATCTGTATCCCGCTGCAGCTGAAGGCGAAGAGGCGGAGCTTCTGCCGGAAGAATAACCCTGTCAAAAAATTATTATATACAAACGACCAAGGAGAAACCGAGAATGAAAACTTTAGCAAAGACCAAGAATTTTGCCGGCGTTCGTCCGGTACTGACCATCGTAATGGACGGCGTCGGTCTGGCCCCTGCCGGAGAAGCCAATGCCGTATTCCTTGCCAGAACTCCCAATCTGGACAAGCTGCTGGCAAACTATCCTGTAATCTCCCTGAGAGCTCACGGTACCGCTGTAGGTCTGCCCTCCGACGACGACATGGGCAACTCCGAAGTAGGCCACAACGCACTGGGTTCCGGTCAGGTGTTCGCACAGGGCGCAAAGCTGGTTTCAAATTCCATCGAATCCGGCAAGATGTTCGTTTCCGAAACCTGGAAGACGCTGGTTGACGGCGTGAAGCAGAACGGTTCCACCCTGCACTTCATTGGCCTGTTCTCCGACGGGAACGTGCACTCTCACATCGACCATCTGAAGGCCATGCTGACCCATGCCAAGGAAGAAGGGGTTCGTAAGATCCGCATCCACATCCTGCTGGACGGCCGCGACGTTGGAGAAACCTCCGCTTTTGAATACATCGATCCCTTTGAAGATTTCCTCGCCTCTCTCCGCGATGAAAACTGCGACGTAAAGATTGCATCCGGCGGCGGCAGAATGAAGATCACCATGGACCGTTACGAAGCTAACTGGGCAATGGTGGAAGCCGGCTGGAAGACCCATGTACTGGGGGAAGGCAGACTGTTTGCATCCGCTCACGAAGCTGTGGAAACCTACCGTGCCGAAACCGGCGCCATCGACCAGGATCTGGATCCCTTCGTAATCGGGGAAAACGGTCAGCCTGTTGGCACCATCGAAGACGGTGACTCCGTAATTTTCTACAACTTCCGCGGTGACCGTGCCATCGAAATCTCCAAGACCTTTGAAGCCGGTGCAGACTTTGACAAGTTTGACAGAGTACGCGTTCCCAGCGTTCTGTACGCCGGTATGCTGGAATACGACGGCGACCTGCACATTCCCAGCCGGTATCTGGTATCTCCTCCGGAAATCACCAACACCATGGGTGAATACCTGGCCGACACCGGTATCAACCAGTACGCCATCTCCGAAACCCAGAAGTACGGCCATGTAACCTATTTCTGGAACGGCAACCGCAGCGGCAAGTTCTCCGAAGAACTGGAAACCTATGTGGAAATTCCTTCCGACATCGTTCCCTTTGAACAGAGACCCTGGATGAAGTGTGCTGAAATCACCGACAAGCTGATCGAAGCCCTGGAATCCGGCAAGTATGACTGCCTGCGCGTCAACTTCCCCAACGGCGATATGGTAGGCCACACCGGCAGCCTGGAAGCCACCATCTGCTCCATGGAAGCTCTGGACCTGCAGCTGGGCCGCATTCTGAACGTTGTGGATAAGGTAGGCGCTGTGGCACTGATTACCGCTGACCACGGCAACGCAGACGAAATGGCAGAGCTGGACAAGAAGACCGGTGCTCCCAAGCGGAACAAGGACGGCAGCCTGAAGGCCAAGACCAGCCATACCCTGAACAAGGTTCCCTGTATCCTGTACGATAACGTAACCAAGGATGCATATACTGTGAAGGAAGACGACGGTCACTTCGGTCTGTCTTCCGTGGCAGGTACCGTTGTGAACCTGCTGGGTTACGAAAAGCCCGAAATGTGGGACGACAGCCTGATTGAGCTGAAGTAAGTTTTATCCAAGAAAAGTTCCCGGAAAGTCGGCGGTTTCTGTATAAACAGGACTGCCGGTTTTCCTGCGTTTTGTGAGGGTTTATGTTTTCTGAAAACGGCGCGATTATCCGGAGCTCCCTTATGGATCTGCCCGGCCTCTGCCACGGTTTTTCCACAAGAGCGGGCGGTGTCAGCACCCATCCCTATACCTGCAGCATGAATCTGGCTATGGGCAGAGAAGACGATGACGATACGGTACGCCGGAACGGAGAGATTTTTGCTTCTCTGGTGTCGGGCGGCGTGTATCGGCAGGATGCGCTTGTGACTGCCTCCCAGATCCATTCGGCAAAGGTGCGGATTCTGACAGCGGAAAACCGGGGGGAGGGCATGATAAAGCCTGTGGGAGAAGATTGCGACGGCTTTGTAACCGATGCGCCCGGTGTGCTGCCCATGATCCGTGTGGCAGACTGCACGCCCATTCTGCTTTCCGGCCAAAAGGCAGACGGAATGCCGGTGATCGGTGCGGTTCACGCAGGCTGGAAGGGAAGTGCAGCCGGAATTGTCAGGGAAGCCGTGGAGAAAATGGTATCCCTGGGGACGGTCAGAGAGAAAATACGGGCAGCCATCGGGCCCCATATCGGCACCTGCTGCTACGAAGTGGGGCCGGATCTTCTGGAATCGGTGACAACCATGGCCGGTGCGGATTTTGCGGAGAGATACTGCACCCCCAGACGGACTGACGAAAACGGACTGCAGAAATATACCGCTGATCTGACCGGTATGAACGTGTACTGGCTGGCGGATGCAGGAGTGACTGAAGACCGGATCGACATCAGTACAGACTGTACCATGTGTGATCCTGACCGGTTCCATTCCCATCGTGCCACCGGTGGAAAACGGGGCGCCATGGGTGCGGTCATCGGGATTCTGCCGCTGTGAAGCGGATTCACGGATAAACCCGGAAACATTCACACAAAAAACACATAAAATATCGAATTTCCCCGGCTTGTTCAAGATTTATTTATAAATCTGTGATATACTATTTGAAAACGATTTTTGTATGATTCATGGAATTTGTACAGAAATCGCGGCATTTGAAAAATCCAAAACGGGAGAGCCATCCACTATGATACAAATAACCAATCTGGTGAAAAACTACGGCAGCAAGTTCGCCGTTGACGACATCAGCTTCCGGGTCGGTAAGGGTGAGATCGTCGGTTTCCTGGGCCCCAACGGCGCGGGCAAATCCACGACCATGAACATTCTGACCGGATACCTGTCCTCTACCTCCGGTGAAGCCAGGGTAGGCGGTATCGACATCCTGGAAAATCCCTATGAAGCAAAGAAACTCATCGGTTTCCTGCCGGAACAGCCTCCGGTATACCCGGACATGACGGTTGATGAGTACCTGAACTTCGTTTACGAAATCAAGCAGTGTAAACTGAACCGGGAAAAGCATCTGCTGGAAATCCGCACCGTTACCAAGATCGACGATGTACGGCACCGTCTGATCAAGAACCTGTCCAAGGGGTATCGTCAGCGTGTGGGTATCGCCCAGGCACTGGTAGGCAACCCGCCGGTTATCATTTTTGACGAACCGACTGTTGGTCTTGACCCCAAGCAGATCATTGAAATCCGGAACCTGATCCGTAACCTGGGTCAGAACCATACCGTTATCCTGTCCACCCATATCCTGAGCGAAGTACAGGCTGTCTGCGACCGGATCGTCATCATCAACGAAGGCAAGATCATCGCCGACGAAAAGACGGAAAACATCACCCGCGTGGTGGAAGAAAACCGGAAGTACAATGTCAAGGTCTGCGGTCCCCAGAGAGAAGTGCAGGCTGCCATAAACGGCATTCCCGGCGTAGTATCCGTGGATGCTACCGGCGAACGGGACGGCGACAGCTATACCTTCCAGATCGAAGCCGAAAAGGGCAACGACCTGCGCAAGGCTCTGTTCTATGCCATGAGCGAACGGAACTGGCCCATCATCGGACTGGAAGCCGTTGGTATGAACCTGGAAGAAGTGTTCATCAAGATCATGGACGCCGATCTGACCAGAAGAAGATAAATTAAAATACGGAGTAAATAAACTATGTTAGCAATCTATAAGAAGGAAATGCGCACATATTTCACCACTCCTCTGGGGTATGTGTTTATTGCCGTATTCCTTGCCGTTTCCGGGTTCATTTTTGCAGTAAGTACCCTCCAGTCCCAGACTTCTGATATTTCCGGGTATTTCCAGCTGATGATCTTCGGCTACATCGTTATGATTCCCATCCTGACCATGCGCTCCTTTGCGGAAGAACGCCGCGCCAAAACGGAACAGATCCTGATGACCTCTCCCGTTTCCATTACCGGCATGATCATGGCAAAGTTCCTTGCCGCCTTCACCATGTTCTTTATGACTGTGCTGGCGTCCTGCCTGTACTACATTCCCCTGTTCGGTTACGGTGAACCCAATGTGGCCAAGGCCGCAGGCTGTTTCATCGCTATGCTGCTGATCGGTATGTGCTTCATCGCTGTGGGTATTTTCGTATCCACTCTGACCGAATCCTCCGTGACCGCTTCTATCGGCACCATGGGGATTCTGGTTGGCTTCGCAGGCGCTGCCATCTTCAACAACCTGATCGATACTTACGTGATCCGTTATGTCCTGAGCTGGATCTCCATTTACAGCCGGTACGTTAACTTCACCTACGGGATCTTCGACATTGCCGCTACCCTGTACTATCTCTCCATCACGGCCATTTTCCTGTTCCTGGCTGTACGTGTGTATGAGAGAAGACGGTACGCCTGATCACGGAAGGAGACTTGTACCATGAGAAACAGCTTTTACCAGAGCAGAAAGTTCAAATACGGCTCCATGGCCACAGCCTTCACCATCGGCTTTATTGCCATCGTAGTCATTTTCAATATCATTTTCACCGCCCTTGCCGCCCGTTATAACTGGTTCATCGATATGACCGGCGAGCAGGTATTCACCCTGTCCGACGAGGCCAAGGAAATCATGTCCGATATCACCGACGAAGTGAAGATTATCTTCGCTTCCGAACCGGACGTACTGATGAACGGTGCCGACTCCGACTATATGCGTTACGTGTACACCACTGCCCTCCAGCTGGAAGAAGAATTCTCCAACATCAAGGTGGAATGTGTAAACGTGCTGAAGCATCCCTCTTATTTCCGCGAATACTACAACACTACCAATACCGACATCGACTCTGACTCCGTAGTGGTTGTCAGCGGTTCCGAAGTTCGTATTTTCAAGGCAGAAGCTTTCTTCACCTTCAACGAAAACTACGAATATGTCTGGGCTTACAACGGTGAATACAAACTGATCTCCGGGATCATGCAGGTAACCCAGACCGATACCCCCATCGTAGCGTTCACCACCGAACACGGAGAAGAAATGGATGCCAACGGTGCTTCCAATCTGGCAATGATCTTCGGGGACAATGGTTTTGAAGTACAGACCGTGAACCTGGCCAACGAAGAACTGAGCGATGACTGCAGAATCCTCGTGATCTACAATCCCCGCTATGACTTCACCGGCAGCGAAGCGGAAGCCGACAAGTTCAACGAAATCAAGAAGCTGGACAAGTTCCTGGACAACTACGGCTGTCTGCTGGTGTTCGCTGAACCCGAATACGTGGACAACCTGACCAACCTGAACGAGTTCCTGGAAGAATGGGGTATCTCCTATGTGAGCGATACCTACATCCGCGACAAGGAACACGCTATGACCATCGACGGCTACGGTATCGTAACCGAATACCAGTCCGAAACCCTGGGTGCTTCCATTTACTCCGAGCTGTCCGCGCTGGCAACTCCCCCCAAGGCCATGATCTATAAGTCCATGCCCATCGACATTCTGTGGGAATCCGGCGGTGACCTGTCCGGCTCCCGTGACGTTTCCCCCGTTCTGAAGTCCCATGAAACTTCTGAACTGGTTGTAGACGGTGAAGTGACTGAAGTAGGTTCCTACAACGTTATGACCATCTCCCGGGAAACCAGAATCGTGGACAACGAGTACTACTACTCTTACGTAATTGCAGCAGGTTCTCCTTCCTTCTCGGATGGTGCGTATGTGGTTTCCAACTCTTACGCCAACAAGGATATCCTGAGTGCTGCCATGAAGGCCGTAGGCCGCGAAAGAGTGCTGGCTGTTCTGGACTTCAAGCCCTTCGACGATGATGAAATCACCATCACCACCGAAGAAGCCAACAACTGGACCGCCGCCATGACCCTGGTAATCCCTGCGATCATCTCTATCTGCGGTATCTATGTGGTGACCCGCAGAAAGCACGCGTAAAGCATACGCACAATCTGCATCCATTTTTCGCAGTATTATAAGAATATTGGAGATAAAATACCAATGATCAAACAGCAAAAAACATTTGCCATCGGTTTCGGGATCGCCTTTGTGGTGATGCTGGTGCTGTATTTTGTGGTAGTAGCTCCCCTGCTGGAAGAAGAACCGGCAGAAACCGTGGCGCTGGAAACCGTAGAAGGAGAAGATGTCGGCAACAACAGCCGGTATCTGATGTTCCCTCAGGTGGAACGTTCCGGCGTACAGTCCATTGAAGTGCATAATGAGTACGGCGGATACACTTTCTACCGTGACTCCTCCGACAACTTCGTGCTGAAGGGATACGAAGGCATGGCCTACGATCAGGAACTGTTTGCTTCCTTCGTGGTTTCTGCCGGGTATACCCTTGCCATGATGAAGATTACCGATGATGCTACTCCCGAACAGATGCAGGAATACGGGCTGGACAAACCCCAGGCGTACTGGATCCTGACCACAACGGAAGGGGATGTACATCAGGTAAACGTTGGGGATATTCTGGTCACCGAGGGTGGTTACTACTGCTCTTATGAAGGCCGTGATACCGTATACATCCTGTCCACTACCCTGGCAGACACCATGCTGCAGCCTGTGGAAAAGATGATTACACCCCTGCTGACCGCCGGTATGTCCCAGAACAACTACTTCGAGACCGACAACTTTACCATCTGGCATGGTGAGGATCTGTTCATCCGTCTGGTAAACAAGGACGAATCCGAAAAGACCAACCCGGATGCTATTGTGGAAACCAAGATGACCTATCCGGCACCTTATGTTCCCAACAGCAATCTGTATTACGAAATCCTGTATAACTTTATGGCTCTGCAGGGTGTTGAAACCGTAAAGATCGGTCCCAGCGAAGAAGAACTGGAGAAATATGGTCTGGCAAATCCCGCCTACACCATTTCCTATACCTTCCAGGAAATTCCTTTCTACATTTTTGTGTCTGAAATGCAGAAAGACGGCACATACTATGCCGTTTCCAACCTGTACGGGTATCAGCTGGTAGCCAAGGTAGGAGCAGATAAGCTGGGCTTCGTGGATTACGGCCTGTTCAAGTGGATTTCTGAGTATCCTTTCCAGGCATACGTAACCAGCGTGGATACCATGACGGTTACCTCCGGGGACGGTGAACTGGATGTATCCTTCAAGCTGACCCATGGAACCAATGAGGAAGGAAATGCTACCCTTGCTGTAGACTGCAGCGACGGACAGCATATCGACAACAACAACATCTACAACTTCCGGCAGTTCTACAAGACCCTGCTGTCTGTAATCCTGCAGGAATACACACCCCTCAGTGAAGAAGAAAAAACAGCGCTGACTTCCGATAAGGATAAGCTCCTGCTGACCTTCTCCTACACTACACAGAACGGGGAAACTACGGAATACAAATTCTATCAGTACACCACCAGACGTGCATTCGTAACCGTCAATGGTGTCGGTGAATTCTATTGCTATGTAGATTTGATGGACAAGATCATCAGCGATACCGAAAAGGTTCTGGTGGGCATGGACATCAACTCCTACGGCAAGAACTAAACAAAAAAAGAACGGTTTTCCACAGGATATTTCTGGGGCAAGCCGTTCTCTTTGTTCTGGGGCAATCATATACTGTTATAAAAAGGATCCGTACAAGAAGGAGGATAACATGAAAGTTTTGTTTCTGGGGAATAGTTTTACGTATTTCAGCGATCTGCCTGCCATGGTGCAGTGGATGGCGGATAAAGCCGGCATAGATCTGCAGACAGATAGTGTGACCCGTGGTGGTGCATATCTGCATCAGTTTGCAGATCCGGCGGACGAGATGTATGAACGGTGGCTGCGTATTTACAAAAAGGAAACATGGGATGCTGTTGTATGTCAGGATCAGAGTTTTCACCCGGTAAAAAGTCCAGCCGAACTCCATCAGGCGGCACTGGATGTACAGTCTCTGTGCAGACCAGGACAGAAAATGGTAATGTACCAGACATGGGCATATAAGGATGGCTCCGATATGCTGGCAGATACTGGATTTACTTATCATGAAATGCTTACCCGCATGACCGCATCCTATGCTGACGCAGCAGCAGCAGTCGGTGGAGATGTGACTCCGGTAGGACAGACCTTTGCACAGGTGTATGCTTTGCATCCGGAAATTGAGTTGTACAATCCGGACGGCTATCATCCTTCCCCTGCAGGGACTTATCTTGCCGCATGTTTGTTTCTCGCTGTGCTGACAGGCCATTCACCACTGTATTTTCCGATTCCGGACATTGTATCCGTGGAAGAAGGCGGCATCCTGCGGAGCATCGCAGATTGGCAGATGGCAAAAGTATGCGTTCCTCTAAGTTAAAAATCCATAACAGTACTGTACGTACAAGACAGATTGCCACATATTTCCACAGCATTATCTATAAAGTTTTCAACAACCTGTGGGAAACATCAGTGGAAAACACGAACATATGACCGTTATTTTGATATAAAAAAGACCGGGTTTGCAAGCTGTGTAAATCCGGTCTTTGTATATGGGAAAAGTTTCTGTTCTGTCGAAACGATAAAAATTTCTGCTTGTCGTGAAACCGGCAGAAAAACGATCCTGTAAAAAAGAATAGGAAGGTTGTAATTTGTATTTGATTTTGCCTTTAGTATGATAGAGCAGTTTGCCTTTTCACAAAAATAAAACCCTGTTCCATGAATTTCACAGAACAGGGTTTTTCACCATTCAATTCATTGCGAGAGAATTTGTTCGAGGAAGAACGTATCTCTCAGGTGTGCTTCAATTAGCCCTTGATAGCGGCCTGAGCGGCTGCCAGACGAGCGATCGGCACACGGAAGGGAGAGCAGGATACATAGTCCAGACCGATCTTGTGGCAGAATTCAACGGATGTGGGGTCACCACCGTGTTCGCCGCAGATACCAACGTGCAGTTCGGGGTTAGCAGGACGGCCCAGCTTCAGAGCGGTTTCCATCAGCTTACCAACACCAGTCTGGTCCAGCTTAGCGAAGGGATCGTTTTCGAAGATCTTTGCATCGTAGTAAGCGTTCAGGAACTTACCAGCGTCGTCACGGGAGAAGCCGTAGGTCATCTGAGTCAGGTCGTTGGTACCGAAGCAGAAGAAGTCAGCTTCCT
>SVSN01000080.1 GCA_015064285.1 Oscillospiraceae bacterium
AAGCCGCGGAACTGGCTCTTGCCGAACTGGTAGAAACCTTCAAGAACAATCAGCCCCAGTAAATCCCTCTGAAACGCAAAAGCACCGCATTCCCGTAATCAGGAGTGCGGTGTTTTCTTTGGCATAGGTTTATTCGTAATCTTCGATGCGCCATTCGTCCAGCCAGTCCAGATAGGCCATTTCGCCGTCAAACCGGAAGGGCAGCCATACATAATCGGCTTCTTTGGTCTTCGGGGTGGGAGTGGAACCGATCACCTTCTGTGCGGCGGCTTTCTGTTCCGGGGTGGAGTCTACATCAAAGGCTTCCGCAAAAGCTTTTTCGTACAGCGGATAGGGCACATCCATAGCATTGGGCATCCAGCGGTCAGCACAGGCGATGTACAGATCCTTCTTGCCGGGAACCTTGAACACACTGGAAATCTGGCTGTGGAAGGAAGTATGGGACTCATCCGCGGGATGGGGATCGCCCAGTACAGTATACGGGCCGTGCCAGGTGTCAGCGATGGCAAGTTCGGAAGGATTGGGCATATAGCCGGTGGTACCGGAGGTGATGAGATAGTGTTTGTACTTCCGCAGGAAATGGGCGGTGGCTTCTCTCACATACGGGGGATACTTCCGGGGGAAATGGGTGGAATAATAGCCGGTCACATCGGTATAATCGGCTGTCAGATCGGCGCAGATGGTTTCGGAATGGACTCTTTCAAAATAGTAATATGCCTTCCCATCGTCTGCTACCACAAGGTCAAAGTCCCCGGCGCTCATATTCAGCGGATACAGCCGTTCTCTGACTATGGTATAAGGGCCGGTCAGACTGTCAGCAGTCAGCACAGTTTCGCTCTGGGAGCCGTCCTTTTCCATAATCTTGAGCCAGCAGACAAACTTCTTTGTTTTCTTATTATAGATGATATGCGGTCTGTCCATCATGGAGGTGGGGTGAATACTGGAATGAGGATCTTCCGTATTGGGCGGAATAATCAGCCCCAGGTCTTCCCAGTTGTACAGGTCGGTGGAACGGTAACACCGCACACCCCAGTGCCAGATTCCCTTAGCCGGGTCGGTAAACTCCTTATTTTCGCCGTACCAGTAGTAGAAACCATCCAGATACATGACGGATCCCCCATGTGCCTGAATCCGCTCGCCTTTGGTATCCAGCCACACCTGACCGGGCCGGATGCTGTTATACTTTTCCATAATTTCCTCCTGTATCGGGTACATCCCCGGATATTTCTTCATTGTTTTTTCCTGCAGTATATTGTTGTATCCACAGACTGACCAAACCACCTGCCAGCGCACCCAGCGTATTGGCAAGAACATCGTCTGTTTCCATTACGCCTCTGGCCATTATCCACTGTACCGTCTCAATCAGCACACTGAACACAGCACCGACTGCTGCAATACCCAATAGCGGACGGCGGACAGGCAGAATCCCTGCAGTAAAAAGACCGCCGGGAAAGAACAATACACCATTCATAAAGGCTGTCCTCAGTGTCTCCGGATTTGCCCCGCCCAACACAGACAGCAGCTGAGAAAAAGGAAGCAGAGATGGTGCTGCCGGCTCTTCTGCAGGAACTCTGCCAAACAGGGTCACATACAGGACTACCCCCATCCAGAAAGATATCAACAGTGTATTGCCGATCGTCTGCATGGATTGCCGTATCCGGCTGCAGATGAATGCCCAGAGAAACACACCGATCCCCAAAAGGCAAAGTATCTCCATCCAGGATCTGGAATATACCCAAAAATACATTTTTATCACCTTTCCAGAGATAAAAAAACGGTATGACCGGGAGCCATACCGTTTTTATTACTGATTTCGGTCTGTCAGATGGACTCCTCAGAATTCTCAGTGAATCTGATCGTCGTAGCTGGCAGCGATCTGATCTATGATTTCTTTCAGAGCCAGCTGGTACAGGGAGTCAAAGGACTGTGCAGGCTTGTTGGTGTTGTAGTAGATCCACAGCAGCTTGTACAGAGTGTTCACATCGCCTTCGCAGTGACCGTACAGCAGATCGTAAATATCGCTGTAGATAAAGGTCTTATCGTTGGGCTTCGTGGTAGGCTTGGTAACAGAATCAACCTTGGAGATTACGGGTACGTATACGCCATTGTTGGTCAGAACCCAACCAACGATCTTGTAGCCGTCGTAAGTCCACAGATAGGGATTCCAGTAGGAACCGGTAATGCAGCCGTTGATGCTGGTCCAGTAACCGTCATACAGAGCGTTCACATACTGACCAACATATACGATGGCATAACCCTGAATGCTGGGATTCTTTGCACTGTAAGCCTTCAGAACGATTGCGCCTTCGCCGGTGGCATAGAGCTTACCGTCCTTGCCGATGTAACCGCTGCCGCGGGCTACTTCCAGTTTGATATCGGTGTACTGCTTGTCAGCTTTTACGATGATATCGGTGGAATCGCCGGCTTTATCCAGTCTCCAGGAACCGGGTTCAACATCAATATAACCCTGAACTGCATTGAAAGGCTTGTTGGCAGCATTTACATACAGTCTCATGAAGGGAACGCCGCCGCCGGTGTACAGGTATACATATGCGTAACCGGTACCGACAGCTTCCAGATGCTGACCGTTCTTATCGGTAACAACGCGGATAACGCCGCTGTCGGAAGAGATCATCTTGAAGCCGCTGCCGAAGGACTGAACATCGCCCTTGTACAGATACAGGCTGTAGGAATTCTTTGCAAAGAAAGCTTCGATATCCACCTTATCGGAGGGGTAGTACTTACCGGGAATGGTGATGGAAGCATTGATGCCGCCCAGCAGAGCGGGATTCTTGATGTAAACCTTACCGCTTTCGGTAACGGTAACATTATCAACAGCAGAAGAAACAGGAGTGGTGGGCTTTCTCTTGATTGCACCGGTAGGAATCTTGCTCTGGTTGTAGGTCACGCCGGTTTCCTGGGAAACTTCGGTCTTGTTTTCCACAGCAACTTCGGTGGTATCAACCTTGATGGTGTGAGGAGCGTACTTTACATAGTAATCATTTGCAGAGCACAGTACACCGTTTACCCAGTAGTATCCGGAAGGCGTGATGGCACCCAGGCAGTAGGGACAGGTGCAGTTGTCATATCTTCCGGTAACGGGATTCCAGTATGCTTCCAGACGAACACCGTCATAGATCGGATTGTAGAAGTAACCGTTGTAATAACCGTTCGGATAATAGCCGTTGGTGGTGGGGGTCTTGAAATCTTCACTGGTATACACCTTGCCAGCGGAAACAGACACAGCGCTGCCGATCAGCATAACGCCGGCCAGAATTGCAGAGAGCGTTTTCTTGAAATTCATAGATTCCTCCTTAATTATAAATTCTCTTTCATAAAGAAAAAGATAGCTTTCTGTGTATATATTATACAGCAGTCTTATGGCAATTGTCAATAGATTTTTCTCCAGAATTTTCTTCCTGTTGAAATCTTTACGCTTTTCAACAGCTTTTGGACATCCTACCATTTTCACACAAATTCGCCCCCGGCATTTTTATACTATTTAAATAGTTTCAAGCATTTTCCATAAGAACAGTTACAATTCAGGACTTGCCAAATCTGTCTGTTCGTGGTATGATATTATCAGCAGATGATATTCATTCTGGTGACGAAACGAGGGAATAATATGCAGAAAACTTTTCTCAGAACAACAAATGGCTGGCAGATTCCGGTGTATGCCTGCGGACTCTGCGTAGCCGGAAGCGGAGCAGCGGCATGGAACGCTGCACACACCGCCCGGATCGAAAAGGACATCCCCGTTTACCTGGTGACAGAAGGTGTGAATATGGGTACCTCCCGGAATACCGGATCTGACAAACAGACCTATTACAAGCAGTCAACCACAGCCCTGCATGCCGATTCTCCTCTGGAGATGGCCCAGGATTTTGCTGCAGGCGGCGCCATGCACGGGGATATTGCCCTGACGGAAGCCTGCGGATCCCTTGCCGGGTTCTATAAACTGATCTCTCTCGGCGTTCCCTTTCCCCATGACCGGTATGGGGAATATCCCGGATACCGGACAGACCACGATGAAAAAAGCCGTGCCACCTCGCTCGGCCCTCTTACATCCAAAAAAATGACGGAAGTCCTTGAAAAAGCTGCCCGGGATGCCGGTGTTGCCGTTTTTGACGGATACCGTGCCGTACAGATTCTTGTCCGTGACGGAGAAGCCTGCGGTCTTGCCTGCCTCAGTATGAAGGAAATCCGGGAAGACAATCCGGCTGGACTGGTAGTATTTGCAGCCCCTGCTGTCATCTGGGCGGTAGGCGGCCCCTCCGCACTGTATCACAAATCTGTCTATCCGGAAAGCCAGACCTGTGCGCTGGGGACGGCACTGGCAGCGGGCGCGTCCGGTGTGAACATGACCGAATTCCAGTACGGACTTGCTTCCCTTGCCTTCCGGTGGAATGTTTCCGGTTCTTACCAGCAGGTAATCCCCCGGTATATTTCCACAGCAGCCGATGGTGTTTCCGATGTGAGAGAATTTCTGACCGACACCTTCGGCGACAGTGTCACCACTGCCAAAGCTGTGTTCCGCAAAGGCTACGAATGGCCTTTTGCCCCGGAGAAGCTCTGCCCCATCGGCAGCGAAGAAGGCAGCTTCTCCTCCTGGGTGGACATTGCGGTATACAGAGAGATCGCATCCGGCAGACGGGTATATATGGATTTCACAAAAGACAGTATCGGTGTTTGTGAAAACGGCACTGTAACGGCAGCGGAAGTCGGTGAGGAAGCCTATATCTATCTGGAAAACTGCCGTTCCCTGAAAGGGACACCGGTTCAAAGACTCCGTGTCATGAACGAAAAGGCATATCAGCTCTATCTGGATCACGGCATTGATCTGGAAAAGGAACCGCTGGAAGTGGGTGTATGCGCCCAGCACATGAACGGCGGTCTGGAAGGAGACATCTGGTATGAAAGCCCCACACTGCCGCGTCTGTTTATCTGCGGTGAGGCAAACGGTGTGTTCGGTATCCGCAGACCCGGCGGCAGTGCTCTGAACTCCACCCAGGTCAGCTCCCGCAGGGCTGCGGAAAAGGCAGTATATATATATGACGAAACCCCTGCGGAAATCACCGAGGCCATGCTGCAGGATACTCTGTTCCTTGCCGGCCTGCTTGCAGCGGAGGGAGAAACCGCCCTGTCTGCCGGAGAAATCCGCTCTCTGCGTGCCGATTGGGGGAGACGGATGGACAGCTGCGGTGCCTTTCTGCGTACCCCGGAAGAAATCGAAACACTGGCAGCTGACGTACATGCTGCACTGGAAGACTGCGGCAGCATGAAAGCGGCTGACCTGCCGTCTCTGATAGAGCTGCAGATTCATCTGGACACCATGCTGACCCGGTATGCGGTACTTACCTCCATGTCCCACTATATCCGTGACGGCGGCCTTTCCCGCGGGTCTTATCTGATTCTGGAAAACGGACAGATTCCCGCCCGCCCGCAGATTGACACAGAACACAGCAGCCGGATCGGACAGGTACGAATCACAAGAGAAGGAACACTTAAGGCACTCTGCAGCTGGCAGGATGTACGGCCCATTCCCGCCGAGGAACACTGGTTTGAAGAAGTCTATAACCGCAGCGGCAGACCGGAAAGCTATCGCTGAGAAAGGAATCCATGGAATACAATACATACCCCATTGAAACCTATTACGTCCGGCAGAAGCTGGAAGGACGGCAGGCATACCATGCCCGCAAAGGCAAAAACATCCCGGCAGAGGCATCTCTGTATCTGTCCTGCCTCCGGATCTGTCCCCCGGATCCGGTCTGTACGGTACAGATTGTACATGGCATTGACGAACGGAAGGAACGGTATATCCCGTTCATGCAGTATCTGGCTTCCCGGAATATTGCCTGTGTCATCCATGACCTGCGCGGACACGGCGGATCTCTGCTGCCGGAAGGACTGGCTTACTACGGTGAAGAAGCACTGGACAGACTCCACACGGACATTGATGCAGTTTATGCTTCTCTGTTCCAGCCGGTACCTGTCTCCGGAAAAATGGAGATCGCTTACGAAGATTTTCCTGCAGACACACCTCTGCCCCGGTATCTGCTGGGGTTCAGTATGGGCGCTCTGATTGCCGGCAGTTTTGCCGGAGACAATGATGACAGGCTGGCCGGGCTGATTCTGGCCGGGCTGCCTCACAGGGAACGGTTTGTTTCCTTTGCACTGGCCTGGGTACAGTTTCTTTCTCTGTTCGGCGGAGAAAGCTGGCGTCCGCCGCTGCTGGGACGATTCAGTTTCCGGAAATACAACAAAGTATTCGAGAAAAAGGGAGAGAGAGGTTCTTTCCTCTGGCTGACGGAAAACCGTGAAAATATTGAGTCCTTCCGTGCCGATCCTCTCTGCGGTGCGGTAAACACCATCTCCGCCTACCGTTTTCTGCTGACGCTGGTACGGGATATGTACCGTCCGGCATCCTGGAACATGGCAAGGAAGGATCTTCCCATCCGGCTCCTGTCCGGGGAGCATGATCCTGTGGCCGGCGGTGACCGGTGGGTACTGGACAGCGAAGATTTTCTGCGGGATATCGGATACAGAAATATCGAAAACCGGATTTTCCCCCGCTGCCGGCATGAAATCTTTCTGGACAACACCTGCCTGTATGTCTGGCAGGAAACCGCTGATGCCATTCTGGAAGTCAACACTGCGGAAACCCGGCGGATACAGGCGGCAATGGAAGCAGAAGCGGCAAAATATACATCTATGTTTGAAAAATAAAATAAGGAAGAGATCTTTCCCGGAAATGCGGGAGTGGGATCTCTTCCTTATTTTATTATATACCCGGGCAGATGTTATGCTTCCGCCGGTACCGGTTCTGTTTTTTCGGCAGGCTGATACCGGATTGTTTCCCCGTCCAGTACCGCTTCCACGGCATCACCGGCTTTCACCTGTCCCTGAAGCATGGCTTCGGAGAAGGAATCTTCCACTTTACGTACGATTGCTCTGCGCAGCGGTCTTGCGCCGTATACCGGATCAAAACCTTCTTTTGCCAGATGTGCTACCACTTCCGGTGCAAATGTTACCGTGATTCCCAGTGCGTCAATCCGTTTCCGGACTTCCGCCAGCATCAGGGAAGTGATTTTTTCGATATCTTCACCGGTCAGCTTGTTGAATACAATGATCTCGTCCAGACGGTTCAAAAATTCCGGTCGGAAGGTACCCTTCAGCGCTTCCATGGATGTGGCGCGTACCTTTTCCCGTTCATCTCTGGCTGCACTGTCCGCATCTCCGGTAAAGCCCAGTCGCTTAGGGGCGGTAATACCGGATGCACCTACATTGGAGGTCATGATGATGATGGTATTCTTGCAGTCCACCCGGCGTCCCTGGGCATCGGTGAGAATCCCGTCTTCCAGAATCTGCAGCATGATGTTGAACACATCGGGGTGAGCTTTTTCGATTTCATCAAAGAGTACCACGGAGTACGGCCGTCTGCGGAGTTTTTCTGTCAGCTGTCCGCCCTCGTCATACCCTACATACCCGGGAGGAGAACCGATCAGCTTGGATACACTGTGCTTTTCCATGTATTCGGACATATCGATCCGGATCATGGCGTTTTCGTCCCCGAACATCACATCCGCCAGTGCTTTGGTCAGTTCGGTTTTCCCCACCCCGGTAGGACCAAGGAAAATAAAGGAACCGATCGGTCTGCGGGGGTCTTTCAGTCCCATGCGTCCTCTGCGGATGGCTCTTGCCACGGCTTCCACCGCTTCGTCCTGTCCGATAATCCGGTCTTTCAGAATCGCATCCAGCCGGAGCAGTTTTGTCCCTTCTTCCTCCGCCAGCTTTTTCACAGGAATCCCTGTCCAGCTGGTGACAATATCGGCAATGTCTTCGTCTGTCACCACCAGTCCTTCTCCGGAGGTGGGATTGCCAGCGTTTTTCTTTTCCGCCAGGGCTTCCGTCAGCTTCTTTTCTTCATCCCGGAGGCTGGCGGCTTTTTCGTAATCCTCGGCCAGAATGGCTTCTTCTTTTTCAGCCGTCACCGATTTCAGGGCAGATTCCGCTTCTCTTACATCCGCCGTGGGGGTAAAGTGTGCAATCCGTTTTTTGCTGGCAGCTTCGTCAATCAGGTCGATCGCTTTGTCCGGCAGAAAGCGGTCGCTGATATACCGCACCGACAGTTTTACGGCAGCAGCAATGGCTTCATCGCTGATCTTCAGCTTGTGATGGGCTTCGTATTTGTCCCGCAGGCCGGTAAGAATCTGTTCTGCTTCTTCGGGGGACGGTTCGCCAACCATCACCGACTGGAAACGCCGTTCCAGTGCCGCGTCCTTTTCGATATGGCGGCGGTATTCATCGATGGTGGTGGCGCCAATGACCTGCATTTCGCCTCTGGCCAGGGCAGGCTTGATGATGTTGGCAGCATCCACGGCACCTTCCGCACCGCCGGCGCCAATGATGGTATGGATTTCGTCAATGAACAGAATAATATCCGGGTTCTTACGGACTTCGTCCATGACATTTTTCATCCGTTCTTCAAATTCCCCACGGTATTTGGCTCCGGCAATCATTGCAGAAATATCCAGGGTCACGATGGTCTTGTCCCGCAGGGTATCCGGCACTGTCCCATCGGTAATCCGCTGTGCCAGTCCTTCTACCACAGCCGTTTTGCCCACACCGGGTTCCCCGATCAGGCAGGGATTGTTTTTTGTCCGTCTGGACAGAATCTGAATCACCCGTTCCGTTTCGCTGTCTCTACCGATGATGGGGTCGATCTTCCCTTCCTTTGCCATCTGACACAGGTTTCTGCCGTAGGAAGAAAGGGTAGGGGCATCTTTCAGTTCGGTCTGACTGTTCCCGCCTGCGGGTGTTTTTTCTCCTTCGCCGCTCTGTTTGAAAAATGACACCACATCCCGGCGGATATCGGCCGCTGCCGCCCCCTGGGAGGTCATGAGCTTTACGGCAAAGCAGTCTCCTTCTCCGCAAATGGCGCACAGCAGATGCTCTGTGCCGATATAACCATGGCCCATATCCATGGCTTCTCTGGCGGAGGATTCAATGATTTTTTTGGTTCTGGGTGTGATGTCTGCCGCGGTAAGCCTTGTGGGTGTACCGGTTCCCACATGCTGGATCAGCAGTTCTCTTGTAGTGCCGAGGGTAATATTCCGTTCTTCCAATACCCGTTTGGCCACACCGTCCTGTTCCGACAGCAGTCCCAGCAGAAGATGTTCACTGCCCACACAGGTGTGACCCATCTCACAGGCATACTGCAGCGCTTTATTGAGTGCATTCTGTGCTTTCTGTGTAAATCCGATTCTCATACGATTCTGCTCCTTTATTTCCGTTCTTCATTCTATCAGTATATGTTCACCTTCCGGGGATTTATGCGTTCTGTTCCCATACCATGCCGGTCTCCCCTGTAATGATCCACAATAATATATAATAGTAGAGTCTTATTCGTGATTCTGTCTTTTTTCCACTGCCGGAGCAAGGATCTGACGGATTTTATCGGCTCTGACACGGTCTCTTATGGTTCCGTCAGCTTCCAGATTCTCCGAAATCGTCAGGGTTCCGGGCATGCTTTCCACAAGCAGTCTGTCTGCCAGTGTGGGGGTAATGCCGTCCAGCAGTTTCATGGAAGCCCCCAGCCGCAGTGTGGTATACAGATTCAGCAGTTCTCTGCTGTCCATCCGTCTGGCATACAGCAGAATCCCCAGGGTACGGCTGGTTTTATCCGCCAGGGTTTCACTATCCTGCCGCTGTCTCAGCTGCCGTTCCTTTTCCACAATCTGCTTCACTACGGTTTCCAGTTTCCGGATGGTTTCTTCTTCTGTAATCCCCAGTGTCACCTGATTGGAGATCTGGTACAGACATCCGTCAGCCGCTGTGCCTTCCCCATACATACCGCGGATGGTCAGACCGATTTTGGACAGCTGTACGGAAAGTGCCTGAATTCCGTGGGCTGCCGTATACGCCGGCAGGAAAAGCATTACGGAAGCCCGCATGCCGGTTCCCAGATTGGTGGGACAGTGGGTCAGATACCCGTAGGTTTCCGAATAGGCCACATCGGCTTCTGCATCCAGCATAGCATCGGCTTCTGCCGCATCGTGCCAGGCTTCGTCCAGCGCCAGCCCGGGGTAAATGGACTGAATCCGCAGGTGGTCTTCTTCCAGGATCATGATGTGGACACTGCCGCGGGAAAGCAGAGCGCAGGGCGTTTTCTTTTCCGCAAATTCCGGGCTGACCAGATGCTTTTCCCCGAAGGAACGCCGCTGTACAGGAGAAAGCGCAGAAAAATCGGTATATGTCCAGCCTTCATGGAACACAGCTGCTGCCTTTTCGCAGATGGCTTTTCCCTGTTCCGGAGTAAGCCGGGGCTCAAAGGGATACTCCGCCAGGTTTCTTGCCAGTCTCACGCGGGAGCTGACCACCACATCATTGTCACTGCCGGGAATTTCATACCAGTTTGTCATCATGTGCGCCTCCTTTCCTTACGCATTCCGCAGATCCCGGAGGCTGTCCCGGATTTCGGCGGCACGTTCGTAATTCTCCTGTTTGATGGCTTCTTTCAGTTCCGTTTCCAGTGCGGCGATCTTCTGCTTTTTTTCGTTTTCCTCCCGGAATCTGGCAGGCACCTGACCGGTATGGCCTGTTCTGCCGTGGATCCGCCGGATGGAGGGGGCCAGTTCCGATGCAAAGGTTTCATAGCAGGTGGGACAGCCGGCCTTGCCGCTTTTCACCAGATCCTGAAAGGAACCACCGCACAGGGGACAGGTTTTTCCCTTCTCCGGCTGGATTTTCTGGGGAGAACCGATAAGTTTACCGAACAGTTCGTCTCCGCCGAAGAAATCATCCCCGGAAAAGAACTTCATCATTTTGGCAAGGGGATCCTCTCCGAAGCTGCCGGTATGGATCTCGCCGGTTTTCTGCATCTCCGCCGCACAGGCAGGACACAGTCTGTAGGACTTCTCCGTCCCGTTCACATTCTCTCTGTAATAAAAAGTCGCTTCATTCTTACCGCATTTTTCGCAAAGCATACTATATTCCTCCGGATTCAGTATTTTTAAGTAAAAATTCTCTTTTGTCTTTACATCATCAGCATCATCAGCATATGGCGCAGGATGTCTGCACGGACAGCGGAACGCATTTCCTGCGGTACCTTGTCCAGTGCTTTCTGGGACAGGGCCACCGCCGCAAGATTGGCTTCTCTTGCCGTAATAATTCCCGCGTCCGCCAGGTTCTTCAGATAGGCTTTTGCCTCGGCTTCTTCCAGGGTTTCTCCGATGGCGTGGAAGAAGTGCATCAGGTAGCTGCTCTTGGTCATGGGCACCCGGACAATCCGGATATACCCGCCGCCGCCCCGTCTGCTTTCGGTGACATACCCTCTCTCCGGCGTAAACCGGGAGGTGATCACATAATTGATCTGGCTGGGTACACAGCCGATTCTGGCGGCCAGGTCGTTCCGGCGAACCTCCGCCTGTCCGTTCCCTTCCTCCAGCATTTCTTCAATCAGCCGGGCGATGTGATCCGATAAAATCATAGCGTCCTCCTGTTCTGTCAAAGTGCTGTTTCTGTTTGTCTTTGACTTTCTTTGATCTTTGTGTCTATAGTATACTCCAAAAGTCAGAAATGGTCAAAGTCAGTTTTGGTCAAAAATTTGGTGCTCAGAAATCGTTATTTCAATTTACCTGTATGTTTTCTCTGTTTTTCTCACGGAATCACACTTTTTCATTATTTTTTAGACTTTCTCTGACCATTTGACGTAAGTTTGATCTTTCTGACTTTCCCCACCGACTGCCGGTATCGTTGCCGGTCATATCCCAACCAGCCCAACCAACGGTAGAAATTTTCCAATAACAGGCTGTTTGACTTCTGATATGCGGTTTGTTATAATGAAACCACGGAAGGCGCCTCCGTAAAACCGATAAAGCAAAACAATAACGGAGATGCTGGAATACTTCTCTGAGCAATACAGCAAACTGCAGCTGAACGGGTACAGACCGCTTGACCTGAGCGAAATCCAAAAGCGGGTCGCAGAGCATGGTGAAAATACATGACCGGTCTGCCGGTACAGACAGAAAGGGATACGTCCGTCAAGCGTATCCCCTCTTTTGATTATGCTGTTCTCACGCATCCAGTATCTCTCTGTACGTATTCGCCAGTGTGTTCCAGGTAGCTGCACCTACAAAGCCGGTGACCGGCAGACCGAACAGTCCCTGAAATACCCTGACTGCCTGGGCTGTGTTCTGGCCGAAAATCCCGTCCGGCGTGACCTTCGGTACGGAAGTATACACATCGCTGACCCGGTTCAGATAGGTCTGCAGGGTCAGTACATCCTCTCCTTCCGAGCCGATTCTCAGCGGTGTTCCCGGATACGGCTGAACCGGGGTGCCGAAATAATCCGGCGGCAGGGAGTCCAGATAGGTACGGTAGACCCGGAACAGCGTATTCCATGTAGCCGTGTCCACGATTCCGGTAACGGGCAGACCGTAGGTGCGCTGGAAATCTTCCACACTCTGCCGGGTACGGGCGCCGAAAATACCGTCAATGGACACAGGCTGGATAAAATCGTTGAAGGTGCCGATGAAAGCCAGAAAATACTGCAGTTCCCGGACGCCCACGCCGGTATCCCCCTCCCGCAGATCCGCCGGCTGGCTGTTTGCCACTTCCTCTGCATCGATTCCTTCCGCATTCAGATCTGCCAGCCTGGTCACTGCCGCCGCTGTCCGGCTGATGGCATACCATGTGGCGCGCCCCACAATTCCGTCCTGCGTCAGGCTGAAAATCTGCTGGAAGGCGCGTACCGCCGCTTCCGTATCATTGTCAAACACGCCGTCCGGATTCGGAATCCGGGGAATGGCGGGAAAATTCCGGCGGATCCGGTTCAGGCGGCGTTGTATCTGCTGCACCTCGTTGCCACTGTTCCCCAGCCGCAGGGGAACACCGGGATAGCTCTCCGTTACCCCCATCACCGGCGCATCCCGCACCAGCCGGATATCCCCGCCGTAAAACCGGGTCAGAATCTCAAAAGGCGTCAGCCCGGCCTCTGCCAGCGGCACGGTTCCCCACTGGGACAGTCCATTGCACTGCACTTCCACCCCGTCACAGTAGGCGGCAAACAGGGGCACTACGGA
>SVSN01000081.1 GCA_015064285.1 Oscillospiraceae bacterium
TCTTGCAAATCCCGATTTTGACTACCCAACCTGTACGATATGGATCGACAAAGATGGAGAAAGTCAGGTTCAGCGTTGCATACGAGATTTTTCACATTCAAGATTTGATTTTATTAGAAGTGAGATAGAAAATCGTACTACATAGGTTTTGTTGCAAGCATGGTGTTAAAAGTCCGGTAGAACGCGGAGCCTTTTAACTCCCATCATCGCCAAGGGGTTAGTCTACCCTCTGCAAAATCGGCGTGCATCTAAATCAGCCACACACGGTTTTGCATCTAAATCGGACACACGTCACATGATAGATGTCTGTTTCAGATACAGGCACGAAAAAACGAGAAAAGCGGAGATTTCGAGAGATTTTTCCGCTTTTTTGACTCTGTAGTTTTTCGGGATTTTGTAGATGCATTTAGGGTATCTCGGGTCTGGTGACAGATTCAAGCCGGCAAAACGGTTGAAATGTTTACAAAATTGTGGTATATTGAAAACAAAAACATCTTGCAACAAAACTTTGGACAATATCCATGGTTTTTGTCCCATAGAAAAGAGGTGCTCATATGCTATACCTGAAACCCCTTTCTCCGGATGACGGAAGGGAAATATTTGACATGCTGCAGGAAATCGCCGCCAATGACAATGGTTTTCATAATAAGGTATACGGTATGTCATATGAGGCATTTCAGCAATGGACAGCGGAGGAATATGCCATAGACAGCGGCAATTTACCGGATTGGATGGTACCACAGACCTCCTACTGGCTGTACGATGACGAAAGACCAGTCGGTTATGGCAGGCTCCGGCATTTTCTCAACGATGCTTTACGGGAATACAGCGGGCATATCGGATATGCCATTCGGCAGACAGAGCGCAGGAAAGGATACGGAAGTGCTATTCTGACATTGCTTCTGGAAGAGTGCAGAAAGATGGATATCCGGGAAGTGCAGATCGGCGCAAATAAAGATAATGTTCCATCCAATAAGATAATACAGAAACACGGCGGCTGTCTTCTTCGGTGTTCCGGTGGTAAAAACTTTTACAGGATTCTGCTGTAAATATGCCGGAACTGCAAAAAAATAGACAGAGTATAATCAAAAGCGGCATATCCTCATACAGCGAGAAGATATGCCGCTTTTCTGTTTCAGAAAGTATATTACAGCGTCAGTGTTACCACATTGTCGGAGCAAAGAGCAGCGCTGCGTGGGTCAGGCTGGTGTCCGCCTACAGTAAGTGTAATGCTTCCGTCCGGTGTTACCCGGGAACCGTCTTCAAGAACTGCTTTGATCCAGTATTTGTTTATGTTCAGCGATACGGTGGTTTTCTCACCGGCAGACAGCTTCACAGCCTGCAGACCGCAGAGCTGGCGTACAGGTGTTACGGTGCGGGAATCCGTGTAGGACGAATATACCTGTACTTTTTCCATACCGTCCATGGCACCTGTGTTCTCCAGGGAAACCGAAACAGTCAGTGTATCGTCCGTTTCGGCGGTCAGAACAGGATTTTCATACCGGAAACTGGTATAGGAAAGACCGTATCCGAAGGGGTAGAGCACATCGCCTGTGAAATACCGGTATGTACGTCCGGTCATATCATAACTGGTATAATCCGGCAGATCGTCCATGGAACGGTAGAAGGTCACAGGCAGTCTGCCGCTGGGAGAATACAGACCGGCGATCAGTCTGGCAGCGGCAAGACCGCCAACAGCGCCGGGGTACCAACCGTGGATAATCGCTTTCGCGTGGGCTGTCAGCTTCTCTCCCAGATCCACAGCACTGCCGGCCAGAACCACAACGATCACGTTTTCACATACATCGCAGACTGCTTCTGCCAGATCCATCTGGGTCTTGGGCAGGGACAGCAGCTTTTTGTCGCCGTTTTCAAAGTATTCATTGTGCATACCGTTTTCTTCTCCCTCGATATGACAGTCGAGACCGAGACAGAGTACGGTAATATCAGCGTGCTGGGCATATGCGATCCCTTCACTGATCATATTGGTGAAACCGGTGCAGTCATTGCGGTTGTCCACCCAGATGTTGGCACCTTTGGCAGCGCGGATTTCTGCATTGGTGAACACACGGCGCATCCCGTCTGCTACCGTAATGTATTCGGAAGCCATACCGTTGTAGTTGCCTTCCAGAGCCACTACGGACATGGCATTGGGACCGATCACAGCAATTTTCTTCTCTGTATACGGATCCAGAGGCAGATAGCTGTCGTTCTTCAGCAGTACCATGCAGGATTCAGCCGCGCGCA
This sequence comes from Oscillospiraceae bacterium, assembly GCA_015064285.1. Taxonomy (GTDB): domain Bacteria; phylum Bacillota; class Clostridia; order Oscillospirales; family CAG-272; genus UMGS1696. The sequence continues at coordinate 2,248 of SVSN01000081.1, forward strand.
GGTTCAGATCCCGGTGTTCCCGGCAGTCCAGCTTGTCAAAGGGAATATCAGAATAGGGACGGACTTCTTCGAATTCTCCCAGCAGTACACGGATCTCAAACACTTTTTCCGCTGCTGCGGTAATGTCTTCTTCCGTGATCAGATCCTGTTCGTATGCATCGATCAGGTGCAGATAAGCGCCGCCGCAGTTCAGATTGCAGCCGCCTTTCAGAGCATATGCCGCCGCTTCCGCCATGGTGTCCGTGAAATGATGGTACTCACAGATATCCGTGATGGCGCCGCAGTCGGATACAAAATAGCCGTCAAAGCCCCAGGCTTCCCGCAGAATCCTGTGAACCAGTTCGGGATGACCGCAGCAGGGTTCCCCGTTGGTACGGTTATACGCCCCCATAACGCCTGCCACACCGGCTTTGACAGTCCATTCGAAAGCAGGCAGATAAGTTTCCCAGAGGTCATGGTTATTGGTTATGGAATCGAAGGAATGGCGTCCGTTTTCCGGCCCGGAATGTACCGCATAGTGTTTTGCGCAGGCGGCAGATTTCAGAAATTCACCATCTCCCTGCAGACCTTTGATGTATTCTACGCCCATGGATGCGGTCAGATACGGGTCTTCCCCAAAGGTTTCCTGGCCTCTGCCCCATCTGGGATCCCGGAAAATATTGATGTTGGGTGTCCAGTAGGTCAGGCCTTTGTAAATATCACGGTCGCCGTGCAGGACACTGTTGTTGTACTTGGCTCTTGCTTCTGTGGAAACGGCGTCCCCCACCTGTCCCAGCAGAGAGGGATCAAAAGTGGCCGCCAGTGCGATGGCATGGGGAAATACCGTTGCCATACCGGATCGGGCAACCCCGTGGGAAGCTTCATTCCACCAGTTGTAGTCATGGATACCCAGGCGTTCAATGGCCGGGGAATTGTAGAGAAGCTGGGAAACCTTTTCTTCCACTGTCATCTGGCTGACCAGTTCTCTGGCTTTCTTTTTTGCCTGATCTTTTGTCATGAAATACCTCACAGTAATAAATTTTTATAGATTGCAGGGTGTATGTCAGAAGAGAGTATGAACCAGAAGATACATCATGGGAATGGTGAAAACACTGCAGATGGTAGTACCAATGGTGCAGGCAGCCGCGTGTTCCGCATCCAGGGAATACCGCTGGGCAAGAGCAGGAGCGGATCCTGCCGTGGATACGGAAGTGGCGATCAGCATAGCCATGATCAAAGAATTGTCCAGGGGAAAATGACAGAGTTTCAGTACAAGCAGCATGCCTATGGAAACAAACGGCATGGCGATCAGCTTCATTCCGATCACCTGATACATTTCCCGGTTCCGGAGAAGATCACCAAAGGGCAAGCGGGACAGACGGTACCCCAATACAAGCATAGATACAGGCGTGGCCAGCTGAGCCAGCAGAACCGCATAGTTTTCTACAAAGCGCACCATACCGTCCGGCAGCAGAGAGAGCGCCAGCCCCAGAACGATCGCTGCCAGAATCGGATGGAACAGCAGCTTCTTAGGTTGAATTTCCCCCTTGTCTTCTGAAAGAACATAGGTGCCGAGTGTAAGAAGACAGTATGTGCTGAGGATGTTGACTACAGAGACATACAGGGTAACTTCCGGACGATCCGGGAAAATCGCCGCAGCCAGAGGAATGCCGATAAATCCGCAGTTGGGCATCATGCTGCAGAACCGTCCCACCGGATATCGGCTGCGGTTTTCACGTGTGGGAAATACCAGAACAGAAAGAAGCCAGATCACCACAATCGCCGCCAGCGGAAGCAGCAGACAGCAGAGTATGGCAGAAAGGCGCAGGGCACTCAGATCAATCTGCAGCAGCTTGGAGAATACCAGAAAAGGCATGGCGATGTCGGTCAGCATATTGGTAAGTGTATTGGAACCGTTGGCATCGATCCGGTTCCTGCGTCCCATCACAAAACCGGGCACCATAAGCAAAACAAAAAGAAAAATGTACTGTAAAAGGGAATAAAATATCTGCATATCACAAAGAACCTGCCTTCATGGGAATGTCGCAATAGGTATACCAACATTATAATACAGCCATACCAAAAAGTCAAATGCTTTCGGCAGAATTCGGCAAAGATACGATTCGCCTTGACAAAACGTATATGTTTGGTGTACAATACAAAACAGAATACTATATTTCTGCATAAAAGGAAGAAAAAGCTATGATACTGTATAACAATCAGAACATGCTGATAGAGTTTGCCGACGGAAAGCTTCAGATCTGCATGCCGGCTCTGCAGGTGATTGTTGCCGGAAAGGAAGGCATCCTGCAGAACGGAGAACGGAAATGGAACTTCACACAACCGGAGGAAATCCTGGATGTCACACTGACATGGGAAGACAACGAAGGACGCAGCGCTGCGTATATGCATCTTTGTCTGCAGTATGCATCCGGCAGTGAATATTGGTATCTGTATCCCAAATATCCGTTTCTTTGTACAGAATGCCATCCGGACGGACGCACTTTTACGTTGGGAACACCCCATATCCAGCTGACTTCCGTGGAACTGGTGGACAAAACAGACCATCACGATTCTCTGTTGAAAGAGTCTGTACACCAGTACTACAAGTACCACAAAGCCCGCGGGAATATGTTCCTGCTGGAGGATACCGTACAGGACAGAGGCTTGCTGATCGTCAAGCATTCTCCCTGTCCGGACAGCGCTGTACGCCGTGCCACTGACGGGGATCTGGTGCTGGATTATAACGGCAATGCCATTCTGCGCGGCTGCGGCTATGGAGCTGCTTACGGCGTTGGTGCACCGGAGGAGCTGTATGATGCCTATAAGTGCCTGTACGGCAGTCTCTGCATCAAGCCGGAAGTGAATTTCATTATGTCCAATACCTGGGGTGACCGGAGCCGTGACGCTGCCATGAAAGAAGATTTTGTTCTCCGGGAACTGGAATGTGCCCACCATCTGGGTGTCGATATCGTACAGCTGGATGATGGCTGGCAGAAGGGGATTTCCTCCAACTCAACCTATGCGGCAGAAAACCGCGGCGGTGTTTTTGAAGGTTTCTGGGATTTCGATAAAGACTTCTGGGTGCTTGATCCCGTCAAATTCCCAGGCGGTATGGATGTGATTCTGAAAAAAGCAGAAGAGCTGGGGATCGAAATGGGATTCTGGTTTGCACCGGACTCTGCCGAAGATTTTGTAAACTGGGAAAAAGACGTGGAAGTGGTCCGCACTCTGGTGGAAGAACACGGTGCCCGCTATATCAAGCTGGACGGTGTGGTGCTTCGCAGTGAGTTGTGTGAAAAGAATTACATAGCCATGCTGGATGCCATCAGTCAGCTGGACGGCGGAAAACTGCAGTTCAATCTGGACATCACCAATGATGAACGGCTGGGCTATTTCTGCGGGATTCCATACGGCACTCTGTTTGTAGAAAACCGCTACACCGACTTCAAAAACTATTACCCCCACAGAACGCTGCGGAATCTGTGGCAGCTGAGCAAGTATATTCCAGCGATCAAATTCCAGTTTGAGGTGCTGAACCCCCGTCGGAATGCAGAACTGTACGGTGATGATCCTCTTGCGCCAAATACATACGATATCGACTGGATCTTTGCTTCTGTAATGCCCTCCAATCCCCTGATCTGGATGGAAATGCAGCATCTGACGGAAACTGATACCGAATCCCTCCGTAAGATCATCGCTGTATACCGTCAGCACAGAGAAGAAATGGCAAAGATGCCTGTGACGCCTGTCGGAGATCTGCCCAATGGCGTTGACTGGAGTGGTTTCCACTGGCAGAATGGCAATAGTCAGGGGTATCTGGCGCTGTTCCGTGGGATCACGGAAGAAGAAACACATACCTTTGATATACCGGTACAGGGAATGCAGTATACCGTTCTGCAGAGCAACACAGACGTAACTGTGAACGAAACGGATGACGGTCTCCGGGTTACACTTGGTAAAAAACGCGGCTATGTATTCCTGCAGTACAAAGCCTGAATGCGGCTGCATGGACTAAATCTCAGAGAATCGAAATGGAGGTATACCATGGAAAAGAAAATCATGCGTGTAGGTGTAATGGGAACTCTTCGCGGCGCCAGTTATGCAGTGCTTTTCAAGAATCTGGAAGGATCTGTACTGACCGCCGTATGTGATTTCAACCCCAGATCTCTGGAAAACGTACAAGGGATCCTGGACGATACCATTGCTGTTTTTGATAATTTTGATGACTTCATCGAAAGCGGTCTGTTTGATGCCGTAGTGCTGTGCAACTATTTCTGCGAACATGTCCCCTTTGCCATCCGCGCTATGGAAAAAGGGATTCATGTACTCAGCGAATGTACTCCTGCGCTGACTATGGCGGAATGTGTGGCTCTGTGCCGTACTGTGGAGAGAACCGGCTGCAAATATATGCTGGCAGAAAACTATCCTTTCTTTGCCTGCAATATGGAAATGAAACGCCGCTATGACACCGGCAATTTCGGGAAAGCACTGTACTGCGAAGGGGAATATAATCATCCCGTGACTCCTCATGATAAAAATATGCTTTCCCCCGGCAGACTCCATTGGCGCAACTGGCTGCCCCGTTCCTACTATCTGACCCATGCGCTGGCTCCCATCCTGTATATCACCGGCAACAATCTGAAATCCGTGAACTGCAAAGCGGTGTTTGCTCCCGAAACTCTGAAGGGTACAGCTTGCCGGGTGGGCGATCTGGCAGCGATCATGCTTTGCGAAATGGAAGACGGCTCGCTGGCCAGAGTGACCGGATGTGCTGCCTGGGGCGGTCATGGTAACTGGTACCGCATCTGTGCGGAAAAGGGGAACATGGAAAATGTCCGTGGAACACTGGAACAGGTACGGATCCAATACAACGGATGGAATGTGCCGGAAGGGGAGCCGGAGGTGCAGATCGTGCCTGCCAGATGGTATGAAGACGATGAAATGAACGCAATGCCCGGAAATGCTGGGCACGGCGGCGGTGATTTCTGGGTGGCGTACCACTTTATGAAATACGTCACAGAAGATATCGAACCCTTTTTTACAGTGTATCGTGCGGTGTCCATGTCAGCCACGGCAATTCTGGCGCTGCGCAGTTCCCAGAACGGTGGTATGGAATATAAAATTCCGGACTTCACAAACGAGGAAGAAAGAAAACTGTGGGAAAACGATACCGACTCTCCATTCCCGGACGAAAACGGCAACGCAGACATGGCCTGCTGCAGTCATCCTGATTTCATGCCCACGGAAGAGGATTTTGCCAAAGCTGAAAAAGAATGGAAGGAAGCCGGCCTGATAGGGTAAGAGACTCATGCCGAACAAAGCTTTTCTGGAAATAACAAACGCCTGTAACCTGTCCTGCAGTTTTTGTCATGGTACAAAGCGGCCTGTACGGTACATCAGCAAAGAGGAGTTTGCCCATGCTGCGGGTGAACTGCGCGGATTTGCGGAATACCTGTATTTTCATCTCATGGGGGAACCGCTTCTCCATCCGGAACTGGAAGAGTTCCTGAATATTGCCGGTTCACTGGGATTCAAAGTGATTCTGACAACCAACGGAACACTTTTGCCGCGGAAAACAGAAATACTGCTGCAGTCCCAGGCTCTGCATAAGGTCAGTATTTCTCTCCATTCTTTTGAAGCCAACAGTCCTGTCGGAACATTGGAGGAGTATCTCACAGGATGCTTCCGTTTCTGTAAACTTGCGGCGGAAAAAGGGATCATATCCGTTATGCGTCTGTGGAATCTGGGCGGTGCATCAGCAGAAAATGATCAGATTCTCCGGCAGATGCATGCCTGTTTCGACACGCCGGGTATGGGAGAATGGAAAAGCATCTACAGCGGATTTAAGATCCGGGATAAGGTATTCCTGGAATGGGGAGAGAAATTTGATTGGCCGGACACAGAAGCCGAGCCGGTAAGCAGCACCCATTCCTGCTACGGTCTGAGAGACCAGATCGGCGTACTGTCTGACGGAACCGTTGTGCCCTGTTGTCTGGATGCGGATGGTGCCATCTCTCTGGGGAATCTGTTCCAAACCCCGCTGGACGAAATCCTGCAGTCCCCCAGAGCTTCCGCACTGAAAAAATCCTTCGAGACCAGGCAAATTACAGAACCGCTTTGCCGGAGATGCGGCTATGCACGGATGAAGAATTATCGCAAATAAACGTATTATTAAAAATACTCCTGAGTGTCTGGCATCAGGAGTATTTTTGTGCCCGGCTCCGGATAAAAAACAATCCATACCCGGAATGGATATGGATTGCAAAGAAATTAACCGAAATATTCAATGTTTTCGCTGTTTTCCGTAATGAAGCCGGCAAATCCGGAAGCTTCCAGACGATCCAGGAATCCTTTCATCTTCTTGGGACGACGGAACAGGGAAACATCAAAGTCACCCCGGAGAGCTTCTGCCTTGGGATAAACCGCAGCGTAGTCGGAATCATATACATACGCGATCTTCTTGCGCAGGGAGGCGGAACGGTTCATGTCGGAAAGAATGCCGAAGATCCGTTCAAATCCTATGGAGAAGCCGCAGGCAGCCACATTTTCGCCCACAAACTTACCGATCAGATTGTCATAACGACCGCCGCCCGCAACGGAACCGCGGAACTTGTCGCTCTTGATTTCAAAAACGGTACCGGTATAATACCCCTGCCCGCGTACCAGAGAAATGTCAAATTCAATGGTGTAGCCGCCGTCGGAGAGCGCCTGGGCATTCTCGATAATGCTGCGTAGACCGTCGGTCATCTCATTGCCGATCCGTGCCGCAACAGCATCAATGGAAAGGGGCAGTTCTGCAAGAACGGAAGCAAAGCTGTCGATGGCTTCCGGTGCAAATTCCTTTTCCTGCAGTTCGGCGATCACGCCTTCCGTGCCGATCTTATCCAGCTTGTCGAAGCTGATACAGACGGAGGGAAGCTGTTCTTCTGCAAAGCCGCACTGAAGCAGCAGCGCGTTCAGCACCTTTCTGTCGTTGATCTTTACCGTGAAGGTGCCGATGTCCAGTCTCTGCAGCGCTTTGGCGGTAACAGTGATCAGTTCCATTTCACAGGAAGGACTGTTGTCGCCGATGATGTCGATGTCGCACTGGATAAATTCCCGCAGACGACCTTTCTGAGGCTGTTCGGCCCGGTACACACGGTCCATCTGAATGCATTTGAAAGGCAGTTCCAGCTTGGCACGGTTGGCGGAAAAATACCGGGTCAAAGGAAGGGTAAGGTCGTACCGCAGCCCCATGTCGCTGAGGTTATCGCCGGTTTCCATGGCTTTGGTCAGCTTTTCGCCGCGCTTCATGATCTTGAAGATCAGATTCAGGTTTTCGCCGCCGTCGCTTTTATCCAGATTTTCAATATCTTCCAGCGCGGGAGTCATGATTCTACGGAAACCGTTTTCACGATAGCAGGCAAGAATAGTCTGTTCCATGTGTTCCCGCAGAGCAACCTGCTCCGGCAGATAGTCGTTGGTACCTTTTACTGATTTGATACGCATATGAAATAACCCTTTCTGAATCCTATAAAATAACCGTCCCAGCAGGGGAACCCGGGACGGCGGAAATTCATCATACCGCAGATCCTCCCATTCATTCCGGAATAGAATGTCCGACGGTTTGTGAAGATAAAATAAACAAAATGAATTCCGTTCTGCAGTCTGCGGCGCTATTCTGCGGCAGACTATTTTTACCTGTATATTATAGCATGACTGACATATTCTGTCAAGAACAATTTTCCGTGGGCATCAACGGATCCCCATTTCCTTACTGGATCACCGAGGACAGAACCATTGCCGGAATATGAAAATAAATATATCTTTTTCCGGGAGAATATGTTATAATATTCATATATGAACTAAGCAGGAGGGAATTATGATTATCAAAGCAAACCACCCCTGTATACGATATACAGGACGATGGGACATAACCGAAACCGAAGCCGTTTCAACCGCCAATGGGAATTATCTGGAATTTGCCTTTTCAGGCGATACTGCTGTGGTGGAATTCGGTGTGGAGGACTGTGTTACGCCATATCCTCATGTGTATATTGCTGTAGACGGCGGTGCACGTATTGAAGTACCGCTGGAAAAATATATCCGCATTGCAGCCGAAGAAGGGGATCATACAGTGCAGATCATCCTGAAAGGCTCTGTGGAAACCCAGACCCGCTGGATTCCGCCGATACAAGCCAAAACGGCACTCCGCAGTCTGGAAGCAGATGCATTTATTCCGCTGCCGGAAGATACCAGAAAAACAATCGAGTTTCTGGGCGACTCCATTACAGAAGGAATATCCATTGATAACAATGGTAAGTACACCCGTTACGGTTCCCATCTGGATATGGTTTTCTGGGACGATTCCACAGCCGGTTATGCCTGGCTGACGGCAAAAGCCCTGAACCTTCGCCCCATCATCATGGGATATGGATGCTTGGGTGCCACAAAAGGCGGTGCAGGAGAGATTCCGCCGGTTTGTCAGTCCTATCCCTATTACAGCAGTGACCGGCTCATGATGTCTGCCAATGCCGACTTTGTTGTGATCAATCACGGTACCAACGACCGGGGCGCTGCTGCCGAGACATTCAGGGAAGCGTATTATGCACTGCTTTCTCTGGTGCGGGAGCGGAATCCGAAGGCGGAGATCATTGCTCTCACTCCATTCTGCGGCGCTCTGGCAGTGGAGATCCGTGAAACTGCTGAACGATTCAACAAAGAGCGAAATGATAAAGTGTTCTGTATCGATACCACCGGATGGATTCCACCGGAACCGCTGCATCCCACCAGAGAAGGGAACAAAACAGTGAGCCGTAACCTGGCACAGATACTGCGTGAGACTTTTGATATATCATAAAAAACAAAGGGACTGTTCCGGCAGCCCCTTTATCTGTATATACATTTATTCCATAGGAATTCCGTGCATACTGCAATACCGGTTCAATTCTTCCGTCTGGGAAGCATGGAAACCCATTTCCCGCAGGAACACCTGACAGGGATCCTTTACCACCGGATTGAGAGTCCAGTCCGGCATCATGTAACAGGAAAGCAGTTTTTTACCGGATGCCAGAATTCTTTCCAGCAGATCGTTCCAGTTTTCCTTAGCCGGTGTCCCGGAGCCGTGTACCCACTGAATACCCTTGATCCCATCGATTGCCAGCAGGCTGTCCAGATGAGGAATTTGCCCCACACCATCCATATGATAGATCGCATTGTGGAGTCTGGCAGCAGAGGAAGCCAGTTCCGGTGCGGTGAATGTGTCAAACATATCCGGCCCGATCATGTAGGAAAAGTCACTCTGCAGAATGTAACCGGGTTTTTCGTCATACATGTTGTACCACTGGGTATATCCCTGTGCTTCCGGCGCCATAACACTGTTGAAACGATCATAGTAACGGAACCAGAGTTCCTGCAGTTCCTTCACGCAGCGCAGCACTTCTTCCGGTGAATCGTACAGATCCATCAGGAGATTTTCAGCACCGCGGAAGCTGGAGAGAACGTCCAGAATGCCGCCCATATCCACCATGCCGACGATTACCTTACCGTGCCATTTTTCCATAGCCAGTTCATACATCCGCAGAACCCGCTGAAAGTACGGATTGTCTTCTGTGTATGTGAAGTGCAGATCTTCAATGGGAATATCTTCTGCCGGCGGCTGGAACCACACTGTATCGGCACCGTTTATAGGGGTACACCCGAGAAAAGCCGCCAGAACACCGGGGCCGAATTCCGTCAGAGAACAGCAGGGGAACGCTTCACCGTACCAGCGCAGAGTAGAAAGGTGATAATCATAAGCATCAATAAACTGTTCGGGGGTAATAGACATATCCCAGGAATTGTCAAAGGTAAGCATGGGATAGGGGGAGGGCTGGCGTTTGGATGCATGGCCGTATGTGACAACGGCTGCTGCCGGACGTCCCAGCGTACCATCCCACCATTTTCTGTAAATCTGTCGAATGGTTTCATACCGTTCAGTGGGAAACAGGATGTGTTCGGACATGTGATAATACCTCCTTAATTTTCAGAACCCATAGACATATAAACGTCTTTAAGCCGGTGCGGATAATCTGTCATAATACCATCTGCGCCGATATCGATCAGGTGCCGCATTTCGTCTTCATCATTGATGGTCCAGTAGTGTACGGCCTGATTGTGCCGATGGGCAGCATCTGTCAGACCACGGGTAGCCAGAGAGAAACCCAGTTCTTCTGTAGGCAGCTGAAATACGCAGATAGGATCCGCATAAAACAGATCCAGTTTCAAAAGCTGCAGAACAAAGAACACTGTGGCACTGTCGTAGGCCGGAGAAAACATGAAATATTCCGGCACAAGATCTTCTTTTACAAGCTGACAATACCGTTCAAAGAGTTCTTCATGGAAACTGGCCAGTACAACACGGTCAAAAGCATCGTGTTTTTCCAGCAGACGCAGAATTTCTTCCAGTGCCTGTATACCCAGATTGCCGGACTGTTTGATTTCTACATTGATCCGGTTTTCCGGGAAAGCAAGGATCAGTTCTTCCAGCGTAGTTGCCAGGAATACCGTTTCATGCCGCGGGGTGATGCCGTCAGGATACTCCACGTCTGTCGGGTATCTTTCCAGTCCGTCCGGGCCCTTGAAATGTTCCCGTTCTCCGTTCAGAACGCCGCCGGAGGTGGGATTGGT
>SVSN01000082.1 GCA_015064285.1 Oscillospiraceae bacterium
GACCGGCCATGTAGATGGAGTAGCACGGCGGGGTATTGTACATGGAATCGTTGTCAGCCATCAGCTGCCAGTCCAGCATGGAGGGGGTTTCCGGTCTTGCCTTGCCCAGCAGATCTTCGCGGACGATCACTACGGTCAGACCGGCGGGAGCCATGTTCTTCTGGGCGCCTGCGTAGATTACGCCGAACTTGGAAACATCCACAGGTTCAGAGATGATGCAGGAGGACATATCGGCTACCAGCGGAACATCCCCTGTATCGGGAACAGCGGGGAACTTGGTGCCGTAGATGGTGTTGTTGTAGCATACGTGAACATAGTCAGCGTCGGGGCGAACCATATCAGCGGTGATTTCGGGGATTACGGTGAAGTTTTCTTCCTTGGAGGAAGCGATGGCCTTTGCGTCGCCGTACTTCTGGGCTTCCTTGTACGCCTTGGTGGAGAACTGACCGGACAGAACGTAGTCAGCCTTGCCGGAGGTCATCAGGTTCAGGGGAACAGCGGCAAACTGGGTGGAAGCGCCGCCCTGCAGGAACAGGATTCTATAGTTATCCGGCACGTTCATCAGCTTGCGCAGATCGGCTTCGGCCTTCTGGATAATGGCTTCGTAAGCGGGAGATCGATGGCTCATTTCCATAACGGACATACCGGCATCGCCGTAATTTACCAGTTCAGATGCTGCTTTTTCCAGCACGGGCAGTGGCAGCATGGAAGGACCTGCGGAGAAATTATAAACTCTGTTCATAAGTACCTCTCTTCTTGCCGTGAAAACGGCATGAAAAATATAATTAAATATATACAATCATTATACCGCATACAATTTGGTTTGTCAATCCGGTTATGGTATAAAATGTTTGTGAATAAAGTGAAATTTACAGGAAATTTCGTTTGGTTTGCAGAATTGGTAACGATTTCCCGGAATTATTTTGTGAAAACCGGGAACAAACTGCACATTTGCGGCGTCAAATAAACAAATCGGTATGTTTGTATGTTTATTCGGACCATTCATGACATCGGGAGGTGTATTATGAAGAGAAGAAACCTGTTTATGGGGCTGTGTCTGGCAGTTTGTCTGACCCTTTCCGGCTGTTCTGCTGCAACGGAATCTATGATGATGGATAACGGTTATGCGGACATGGAAGAGATGGCACCGGGGATTATGATGGAGGAGGCTATGATGGACAAGGCGGCCGTATCCATGAATTCTTCCGTACAGACGGAAAGCGGTGCGGTGGAAAATGATCTTGCCAGCCGGAAGCTGATCCGCAACGCCAATCTGAATGTGGAAACCAAAACCTATGATGAGTTTGTATCGGCGCTGGATGGGCAGATTGCTTCCCACGGCGGATATGTGCAGAACGGGGAAACCAGCGGCAGTGCGGAACGGGGGAACCGCTGGGCAAGCTACACCATCCGTGTGCCGGAGAACCGGTATACAGCCTTTCTGTCTGCGGTTTCGGCGCTGGGAACGGTGACCTACCGGAGTGAAAACGTGCAGGATGTGACCATGGAATACACCGATGTGGAGGCCAGAATCCGTGCGCTGGAAACGGAGCATGACACACTGCTGTCCATTCTGGAAAAATGCGACAAACTGGAGGATGTGATTACGGTACAGAGCCGGGTGACGGAAGTACAGTACGAACTGGACAGCTATAAGTCCCGGATGCGCCGGTATGACGATCTGATTGCCTACTGTACCGTGTATCTGTCGGTGGACGAAGTGGAAAAGGTGACTGTTCCTGTGGACGAACAGACCGTGGGAGAACGGATTGCGGAAGATCTGGCGGAAAACTGTGAGGACATCGTGGAAGATGCGGAAGATTTTGCGGTCTGGTTTGTGTCGTCCCTGCCCTATTTCGGTATCTGGGCTGTGATTCTCGGCGGCGGCGCACTGATTGCGGTGATGCTGTGGAAACGCTCTGCCCGGAAGCTGGCGGAGCGGACAAAGCAGCGGACGGCGGAAGCGGAAAACGATACACAGAAGGAAGACTGAGTACAGATGAAAAAATGGTGCAGACGGATCCTTTTTTTAGGTGTGATCCTTGGCATACTGGGGGGCCTTGCGGCTCTGGGGATCAGTATGTATATGGTCGGAAGTACGGAAGGGCAGATTCTCCTCTCCGGCAGGGAACTGGAGGGGGAGTGGGACTGTGTACTGGTTCTGGGGGCGGGCGTCAGACCGGACGGCTCCCCTTCGGATATGCTGTATGACCGGGTGCAGACAGGGCTGGCGGTATACCGGAACGGCGGGGTGCCGAAGCTGCTCATGAGCGGGGATCACGGGCGGCAGGAGTACGATGAAGTTGCCTGTATGCTGGAACTGGCGCTGGCGGACGGAGTGCCGGCGGAAGATATATTTCTGGATCACGCCGGATTTTCCACCTATGAATCCCTTGTACGGGCGAAGGAAGTATTCGGTGCGGAGCGGATCGTGATCGTGACCCAGAAATATCATCTGCACCGTGCGCTGTACATTGCCCGGGAACTGGATCTGGAGGCAGTGGGGGTGTCTGCGGATCTGCGGACATATGCAGGCCAGAGTATGCGGGATCTGCGGGAAATCGCTGCCCGGGTGAAGGATATCTTTTCTGTCCGGCTGGGGACATCACCCACATATCTGGGGGAATTTATTGATCTGTCGGGGGACGGAACGATTACACAGGAGTGATCAGGTTTTTCTGCCGGTGAATTTGACCGGAGGAATTGACGGAGGGGAGTTCCTGTGTTATAATATGGAAGGAAAACGATGCGGCATACCGTTTGGTGTGCTGTTTTCGTTATGATCACAAAGAAGGGAATATATGCATATATATAATAAGGTAGCGATATGATCAAGCTGGAACGGACATCCGTGATGAATATGGAAAATGCTTTCCGCGGGATGCGCAATCCCATGAATTCCTGGGCCAAGAGCGACAGCTATACCGACGAAAACGGACATTTTGTCATTGGTGAAGCGGATATGAAGCTGGCGCTGACCCTGGCAAAATCCGGCAGTGACGACCGGAAATATCTCAGACAGGTTTTTGTGTGCGTGGATATTACTGCACCTCTGTACTGGTGGAAGGAATATGATACCTACAAGGTAGGGACGGTTGCCAACTCCACCAGCACCATGCACAAGATCCATGCCAAACCCTTCACAAGAGAAGATTTCTCCTGCGAACGGATGACGCCCGCTGCTCTTGCCTGTCTGGACCAGGTAATCGCTGTACTGGAGGAAAGACGGCAGGTATTTGTGGAAACCAAGGAAAGAGCGGCATGGGATGACATGATCCAGCTGCTGCCCACCAGTTTCAACCAGATGCGCACCTGTACGCTGAATTATGAGAATCTGATCAACATATACTATGCCAGACGGAACCACAAGCTGCCGGAGTGGCATACCCTGTGTCACTGGATTGAAGAACTTCCCTATGCCGGAGAGCTGATCTGTACGATTAAATGAAATTCTGCGGGGGAAATATGACCGAAACAAAAAAAGAATACCCGGCAAAACAGAAGCTGATTCTGGGACGGCGAGCCGGGATCGTGGGGATTTTGGTGAATGTGCTGCTGTTCGGCATCAAGCTGGCTGCCGGGATTCTTTCGGGCAGTATGGCTGTGATTGCGGATGCGGTCAACAATATCACCGATGCAGCGTCTTCCATTCTGGTATTTCTGGGATACTGGTTTGCCGCCAAGCCGCCGGATAAGGAGCATCCTTACGGGCACGCACGGATGGAAAGTCTCTGTTCTCTGGGAATCTCGATTCTGGTGACTGTACTGGGGATTGAACTGTTTACAGGATCCTTCGGCAGTCTGTTCAGCGAAGCGGAAAGTGTGACGCTGTCCGGGGTGGTGATCGGGATTATGGCGGTTTCCGTGTTGATCAAACTGGGACTGGCGTTTTTCTACCATGCGGCAGGAAAGCGGATTGATTCTGCATCCCTTCGGGCGTCTGCTGCGGACAGCATCGGGGATGTGTTTGCGTCTCTGGCGGTGGTGGTCGGGATGTTCCTGACGCCTGTCACCGGGCCGAAAACGGATGCGGTACTGGGCTGCGGCATTGCCGTGTATATCTTTGTCATGGGCGTGAAGCTGATTCTGGAAGGGGTCAACACCATTCTGGGAGCGCCGCCGGACAAGGAACTGGTGAAGGAAATCATCGGCAGTCTGCGAAGCTACAACGGGGTTATGGGAATTCACGATCTGGTGATCCACAACTACGGCATGGACCGGTATTTTGCTTCTGTGCATCTGGAAATGGATGCGGAGCAGGATATTATGATGTCCCACGATATTATAGACAACATTGAAGCGGACTTTGCCAGGGAAAAGAACATTCATCTGGTGATCCATCTGGATCCGGTAAGCTATGGCAACAACCAGGTGAACCATCTCAGAGGACAGATTCAGGA
Source organism: Oscillospiraceae bacterium (assembly GCA_015064285.1). GTDB lineage: Bacteria > Bacillota > Clostridia > Oscillospirales > CAG-272 > UMGS1696. The sequence goes on from SVSN01000082.1 coordinate 4,401, forward strand.
TGTGGTGGCGGAAATTGCCGGGGAATATTCTTCGCCGGTTTCCATGCACGACTTCCGGGCAGTCTTCGGGATTACCCACACCAATCTGATCTTTGATGTGGCGGTGAGTCATGAGATGCCGCTGACGGACGAAGAACTGGTGCAGGCACTGCGGGAAGAATCCCTGCGGGTGCTGGGAGAGGGCTATCATCTGGTGGTGACGGTGGACAGAGAATATACGTCTCACCGGTTCTGAAAACTGAAAAAACCTGTCGGTACAGAGCGGAAATGCCTCCGCTTGTTCGACAGGTTTTGTTTTTTTGTGTCACATCGCCAGTTTTTCTCTGACCAGTGCCGCTTCATCCAGCAGAATATTTCTTTCGCTGAAGGGAACTTTTTCCCCTCCGATGATCTGGTAGGTTTCGTGTCCCTTTCCGGCAAGAAGAACAATATCGCCGGGACATGCCATCTGTACGGCGGCGCGGACGGCTTCCTCTCTGTCGGGGAGTACATAATGGGGACGGGTTTTGTCAAACCAGGAGAGAATGTCCCGGATGATGTCTTCCGGCGGTTCTCTGTCCGGATTGTCGCTGGTGATGATGGAAATATCCGCCAGTTTTCCGGAGACCTCCGCCAGTTCACGCCGCCGGTTCTGGGCACGACCACCGATAGAACCGAACAGACAAATCAGACGGTTGGGGTTGTACCGCCGCAGTTCGGTCAGGGCGTTTTCCAGGCTCATGCCGTTGTGGGCGTAGTCCAGCAGGAATGTCACACCTGGCAGGGCATCCACAATTTCAAACCGGCCTTTGATGGACATATGGTACAGGGTCTTGGCGCAGGCTTCCGGGGTTATGCCGTACAGGGAAGCGGCGGCAATGGCGCAAAGTCCGTTGTATACGCTGAAATCCCCGGGGGTACGGAGTCTTACCGGAATCCGGCGGCCTTCGTGCACACAGTCGAATTCTATGCCGAGAGCGGTTTCGCTGCGGAAAGGCCGGATGTCGGAAGCGGTGAAATCTACGGGAACACCGGTGTCGGGCAGCTTCCGGGTGTCGATAGCGTAGGTCAGGGTGTGTACCGCAGGATTGGCGGAGACTGTCTGCCAGTGGGGATCATCGGGATTGGTGACAATATGACGGCAGGGATAGTCGTGAAACAGGCGCCGCTTGCAGTCATGGTAGTCGGCGAAGCTGGGATGTTCGCTGGGGCTGATATGGTCTTCCCCCAGATTGGTGAACAGGCAGGTATCAAACGGAACTCCGTGGACACGCCAGGTATGGAGTGCCTGGGAGGAAACTTCCATTACCACATGACGGTACCCGGCATCCAGCATTTTCCGGAAATACCGATGGAGTTCATGGCTTTCCGGCGTGGTGTTGACGGTTTCATAATGATCGGGGCCGATGTCGATGCCGTTGGAGCCGATGTAGGCGCAGGGGATGCCGTTTTCCGACAGAATGCCGGAGAGCAGGATGGCCGTGGTGGTCTTCCCTTTGGTGCCGGTGATGCCGATGATCTGCATCTCTCTGGCAGGGTAGCCGTAAAAGGCGGCGGAAAGCAGTGCCAGTGCCATCCGGGGCGTTTCCACCTGGATCTGTACGGCGTCGGCAGGCAGATCCATATGACGGGCACACAGGAACACCCGGCAGCCCTTTTCGTACATGGAGGGTGCAAAATCGTGTCCGTCCAGGCGGGCGCCGGGCATACAGACAAACATGGAACGGCTGCCGAACCCGGTTTCCGGCCCGGTCTTCCGGGAGTCGTATTCGATACTCTGAATATCCATCCCATCCGGGGAACCTGTAACTATGGCATCCGGCAGGGCAGTGAGCAGATTGGTGAGAAGCATAGCGACCTCTGTGGAAAAGTAAGATGTAAAAGATAAGATGTAAGAAGTATTTTTCCGTATATCTTATCTCTTACTTCTTATATCTTACATAATTTCATGTCCCATCAGACGGATGGAGACTTCGGCGAGTACGGTCATGGAGTCAATGAAGCGGGTGTCAGGGGCGATGCCGGTTCTGGAAGCATAGATCAGCATATCCCGGTGGAGCAGGGACAGCTCCGTGCAGGCCAGAATGGCGCAGTCGCAACCGGCGGCAAACAGGGGATCGGCCACCCGGTACAGCTTATCCATAGAGGGAATATGCCCTTTTTTGACATCGTTGTAGATGATATCCATGAGGATCTCCCGGCCTTCTTTGTCCGGTGTCATGTAATCCATCCCGAACCGGGTCAGTTCTTCCTGATAAGAGCCGGAGGAAAGGGTACCGGTGGTTGCCAGAACGGCGGCTTTGGTGAAACCGGCTTTTTGGATATGGTTTACCGTTTCCGTGATGATGCTGGGTACCGGTACGGATACGGCACGGCGCACTTCATGGATGAAGTAGTGGGCGGTGTTGCAGGGGATTACAATGGCGGTAGCGCCGAACTGTTCCAGGGCTTTGGCGTCCCGGATCATAATGGGCAGAGGCGACGCATCGCTGTTTCCCAGAATAAAGTCGGTTCTGTCCGGGGTGGAAGCACGGCTGGAGAGGATGATATTGATGTGATCCTGATCCTTTTCGGCCTTGGTGTGGGTGGTGATCAGTTCATAGAAATAGGCGCTGGCATAAGGACCCAGCCCTCCTAGAATCCCCAGAAGCGGGGCGTTTTCCTGAGCATTCATGGTATACTATACGTCCTTTCGCACAGACTATGCGGCGGGCGTTTCCTTATCTGTACTTTTTGCAGTAGGTTTTGTATTTTTTCTTCTGACGGCGAAGCTGTTCCAGTACGCAGATCAGCCGCAGAGGGCTTTTCAGCATATCGGCAGGGTACCAGAGAGAGGAGGATTCCTTGCCGGCCTTGGTCAGGGCTTTTGCCTTTTCCACCAGCGCTTCGTCATCGGTATAGGCATAGGCAACACTCTTGGGGATCAGGTGCCAGAAGACTTCGTCTTCACAGCACACGCAGTCATCCCCTTCGGATTCGTATACTTCGCAGGCAAGCTCTGCGATATTGATGCCGCCGGCTGTGACATAATAGTTGCTGCGGCCGTGGCGGAGGTTGATTTCAAACAGACGGAAATCCGTGGGATCATCACCGCACTTGATGTCAAAGTTGGCATATCCGGTGTAGCCCATGGATTCCAGCATGGCTTTGATCTTTTCGGCGATGGGAAGGGTGGAAACCGGCTCGGTCAGGATGGCGGCGTGGTTGCCCAGACCCTTGGGCGTGTGTTCTTCCAGCATGGTGTGGCCGAGACACATGGCGCGAACTTTGCCCTGCTGATCGGAGAAGGTGGTGAATACACGCATATGGGAGTCGCCGCCGGGGATGAATTCCTGCAGAATCATTCTGTCGGGATAGCCGGAGGCATAGATTTCGTCCACAATTTTTGCAGCTTCTTCCGGGGTCTTTGCCACATACACCTTTTTCATGCCGTCAAAGGGGAATTTCCAGTAGTCCACCGAAGAGGAGGGTTTAACGATAATGGGATAGGGGAAACCCAGCTTTTCCGGGCTGTAGTCGTCCGCCTCTTTTTCCAGAACAACGGTTTTCGGGTAAGGAATTCCGAACTTGTCGCAGGTTTCGTAGAATTCCGCCTTCTTGGCGATGGAAGACAGCAGGTGTTCCGGGGGATAGGGGGTGATGAAGTCGGACAGCTCTTCCCGGTTCCGGATGATCATGGCGGCATAGTCGTCGGTGCATCCGAAAAGGAGCATCTTGTCTCCGATATGGGCGTCGGCAAACCGGTGGAGGGTATCCAGCATCACTTCATCTTTATCGATATCGGGCACGATGGTGAAGTGGATGATGGTGGAATACTTGGTGGGGGCAATGGCGTATCGGCCGAAAGCATAGGACTTGACGCCGTATTTTTCATGAAAAGCCCGGGCAAGGTTATAGCAGTTCAGGTCTGCGCCCAGTATAACCGGAACGATGGTTTTGGACATGGTTTATACCTCGTGTATATATGTAAGAAGTCGGATGTAACAGATGCTTTATGCAAATACTGCGGCAGGATTCAGCGCCGTTTCCCGCAGGAGTGTCTGGGTGTCGGCATAGGGATTCCAGAGCAGTTCGCCGCAGAGCAGAACCGGGAACCACAGAGCGGACTCAAACATACCGTCTTCCACCAGAGAGAGGGCGGTGAAATTGCCGTTTTTCCGGTCGCACAGGTGACGGAAGGTGGTCTGGGCATACCAGGCATTTTCCATCCAGTAGGCTTGTACATAGCGCCAGATGGGACGCTTTTCGGCAAGCCGCGCTTTTTTCAGCGCTTCCGAGGCTTCACCGATCAGATAAGGGTTGGCGGGATACTTGAACTTGTTCCAGTTCAGGCAGATCAGACCCTTGAAAACGCATCCGAACCGGTCGTCCTCACCCCGGAGAGTGCTGATATCCTCAGCCAGCGCCAGTGTGTCGGAGAAATCGTCTTCCCCCACCCGGTTGGGAGTGTATGCAAAGGGGAATGCGCCGCAGTCTTCCCATACGATCTCGATCCGGGGATCCGTGCGGGCGATAAAGTCCAGCTTTTGGTGAACGGACGTGGCATGGAGACCGAACTGGATGGTCACGCCGGGGGTGTGCTTCCAGATTTCCCCTGCGATATAGTTCACATATTCGGTTACGGCATCGGCGATCAGGATATCTCCGATTTTTTCATGGCTGGTTTCCGTGAAGGACTGGAAGTAGATGCCGTCACAGCCGGAGGATGCCCAGTCTCTCAGGTATTCATCCACAATGTCCTGTTTGTGCTCCAGCGCATAGCGGATCCCTTCGGCGGTATGGTTGTTTGTACCCCATCCCCAGGCGAAGCCGTACAGCAGCTTTATGCCGTTCTCGTGGGCATACTCCGCCACATCCTTGGCGTTGGCGGGACGCAGGTTGTTCCAGATCACCAGTGTGTTCATTTTGGCCGAGACCATGTTATCGATATAGCCCCGGTAATCGGTGATGGTGTGTCCCCATGTCCACAGTCCCCGGCGGGCGATGGCTGGTGCGGAGGTGATGAGACAGGGCTTCATGGGAGCTTCGGTGAACAGGGAGTGCATATAATACGGACTGCCGCTTGTGTTGCTGTAAAGAGCACTTGGGATATACTTGCCGATAAAATCCACCACGCCGTAGAGGAGTCCGTTTGCATCGGCACCGGTGATGGAAAGGGTCTGGGGATCGGTATCGGTGACGGTGATTGTGTATTCTTCCGGTCTGTTCTCCCCTTTGTGAGGGGCATAGGGATTCTCATCCCCCATGCCGAGGAAGATATTCCGGCCTTCCGGCAGATCCCTGCAGACGGAGAGATCAAAGATGCCTGCCGGTGCGGTCAGATCCAGATGTTCTTCGATACAGGCTTTCAGGCGGTGTGCGGCTCTTTTTTCGATGCCGTCATACCGGCCGCAGAGAATGTTCCATTGGGTCATGGTGTGTCTCCTTTATCCCAGAAACTGCTTGTGCCAGGTCAAAAAGGTGTATACTGTCCAGATTTTTCTCTGGTTCATGGCTTTGCCTTCTCTGTGGTCCTCCAGCAGCTTCACCAGCTTGTCGGTTTCAAAATACTGCTCAGCCACGGGGGAGGTGAAGTCGGCTTTGATCTGCTCATAGATTCCGTCCGCCTTCACCCAGTCCCGGATCGGCACGGGGAACCCCTTCTTGGGACGGTTTGCCCACTCGTTCGGCAGGGTCTTATTGGAAGCGGTACGCAGGACGGACTTGGTGGTGTTCCCGCGGAGCTTATAGGATACGGGTAGCGCGGCGGCTTCTTCCATCACCAGCTTGTCCAGATAGGGAACGCGCAGCTCCAGAGAATGGGCCATGCTCATTTTGTCGGCTTTCAGCAGAATATCCCCGGGGAGCCACAGGTGCATATCCAGATACTGCTTCTTTTCCGCTTCCGGCAGATCCTTCACCCGGTCGTATACCGGCATGGTCAGGTCGGATACGGACATTCCTTTTTTGTATTCGGGCTTCAGGATATCCAGTGCTTCCGCTTCCGGGAAGACCAGCGCCTGTCCGATAAAGTATTTTTCCGGTACACCGCTGCCCTTGATCAGGAAATCGTGTCCCTTGAAGTAGGGAAGCCCTGCGGCCACATTCCCGGCCAGACGGCGCAGGGGGGCGGGAACCCTCTTGTACTTCTGCATCAGAGGAGAATCGGCATACCATTCATAGCCGGCATAGATTTCGTCTGCCCCTTCGCCGGAGAGCACAACGGTAACGTGTTCCTTGGCCAGCTTGGCGAGAAAGTACAGGGGGACAGAGGAAGGATTGGACTGGGGCTCGTCCATGTGGTACTGGATGGTACCGAAAGCGTCCAGGCATTCTTCCGCGGTCAGATGGCGCCACAGGTGGGTGATGCCCAGAATTTCGGAAAGCGCTTTGGCTTCTCCGGTTTCGTCAAACTTTTCGCCGCCGGCAAAGCCCACGGAGAAGGTGTTCTCCGGCATCAGGCAGGCGGTGATATAGCTGGAATCCACCCCGCCGGACAGGAAAGCGCCTACAGGCACGTCACTGATCCGGTGTGCGGCTACGGATTCACGTACTCTGGCATCAATCTGGTCGGCGCAGGCTTCATAGCTGTCTGCGGTTTTCTTTGTGAAATCCACATCCCAGTAACGCTCTTTGGTGAACCGACCGTTTTCGTATGTGAAACTGTGTGCCGGCGGCAGCTTGTATGTGCCTCTGAAAAAGGTTTCTTCCCCGGCGGAATACTGGAAGGTCAGGTATGCCCGCAGGGAGTTGGGGTTCATCTCTCTGATAAAATCGGGATGCTCCAGAAAGCTCTTGATTTCGGAACCGAACAGGAAGGTGCCTTCTTTCGGCATGGTGTAATAAAAGGGCTTGATGCCGAAGGGGTCACGGGCACCGAAGAGGCGGTTTTTCTTTCTGTCGTGAATTACGAAAGCAAACATACCCCGGAGCTTTTTCACAATGGCGGCGCCGTATTCTTCATAACCGTGGAGAATGACTTCCGTATCGCACCGGGTACGGAATACATGGCCGGCTTCGATCAGGGTACGGCGCAGTTCCATGAAGTTGTAGATTTCGCCGTTGAATACGATGACCACGGAACCATCTTCATTGTACATGGGCTGGGAACCGTCGGCCAGGTCGATGATGGACAGGCGGCGGAAGCCCAGTGCCACGGGGGACAGATCGCCCTCTTCGGTCAGGTAGAAGCCGCCGGAGTCCGGGCCTCTGTGAATGATCCGGTCAGCCATCCGGGACAGCACTTCCCGGCGGTTGGCAATCATGCCGGTGAATCCGATAAAACCACACATATATACGATAAACTCCCTTTTGTCTCGGTTTTGTATCATTATATTATACCATAGTCCGGGACAAAAATAAAGGCGGAGCGGGGAAATTTCCAATCTTTTTACACCTTTTTTATGGGCTGAGCGGACCGGATACGGAACAAAAACGTGAAATGTAAAAAATTACCAAATAATTATGGAAAAATTTGGTAATCTTTATTTCGCTTCGGGGATTGCAAAAATTTACCAGATATGGTAAAATATGGTAACATCAAAAAGGGAGCCGAAGGGCGGAACAGAAAGGGAATGGAGAAACAAATGGAAAGAGAATGGAAAATCCTCATCGCGGACGAAAACGGAGAGATCCGGAAGAGCTGCCGGGAATGTCTGCGGCAGAGAGAAAATACAGTGGTGGACGAAGCGAAGAACGGAGAAGAAGCACTGCGGATGATCGCAAGAGGCGGATATGATGTGGTGATTGCAGATCTGTGGCTGGGTGAGGTGGACGGTCTTTCCCTGATCCGGCGCTGCGGCGAAGAAGGAATGGAAAACCCGCCTGCTTTTGTGATCCTGACACAGGTATCTTCCACCAGTATCTACATGGATGCCAACCGGGCAGGGGCCATGCTGTGTGTACCCAAACCGGTGGATTTTGCCAGTCTGTCAGCCGGTGTGGAAACCATCTGCCGGAACCGGACGGGAAAAACAGCAGAAACTGTGAAAGAAACAAAGGAAGACAGCGGTGATATGGAAGCACAGGTGACCCGGATCATCCATCAGATCGGGGTACCTGCCCACATTAAGGGATATCAGTATCTGCGTACAGCCATTCTGATGACCATACAGGACAGCGATATTATCAATTCGGTGACGAAGGTGCTGTATCCTTCCGTGGCAAAGAAATACCAGACCACCACCTCCCGGGTGGAACGGGCGATCCGACACGCCATTGAGGTAGCATGGGACAGAGGGGATCTGGATACGCTGAACGCCTATTTTGGGTATACAATCCAGAACAGCCGCGGCAAGCCCACCAACTCCGAATTTATCGCCATGATCGCCGACAATATGCGGCTGAAGTATAAAATGCACTGATCTGCAAAGCATGGATCCACACGGAAGAAAGTCTGCCCTGCCCGGCGGGCTTTTTTCTGTT
>SVSN01000083.1 GCA_015064285.1 Oscillospiraceae bacterium
TTTTTCACAATTTCTTCACCGCACATTTTCCCATATCCATTGACAAACAGATAAAAAAACAGTAAAATATAAGTGTATGAAAATTTCATGAAAGGCGCGGTTTTTACCGTAAACGGTCTTATTATGGACATCCAAAGAAAGAGCGAACTGGCTGAGATCGCCCGCCAGATCCGGATCGGCATCATCGAAGCGGTACACTCTGCCAAGAGCGGCCATCCCGGCGGATCTCTCTCCATCGCCGACGTACTGGCTTACCTGTACAACGAAGAAATGAACATCGACCCCAAGAATCCCCAGTGTGAATGCAGAGACAGAATGGTTCTGTCCAAGGGTCACTGTGCACCCGGTCTGTATGCGGCTCTGGCCAACCGCGGCTACTTCTCCGTGGAAGACCTGAAGACCTTCCGTCACACCACTTCCTATCTGCAGGGTCATCCCGATATGAAGCACACCCCCGGCGTGGATATGTCCTCCGGTTCCCTGGGTCAGGGCGCATCCGTTTCCTGCGGTATGGCACTGGCTTCCAAGCTGGACAACCACTCCAGAAGAATCTATGCCATCCTCGGCGACGGTGAAACCCAGGAAGGCGAAGTATGGGAAGCTGCCATGTTTGCTGCCCACTACGGCCTGTCCAACCTGTGCTGGCTGATCGACTTCAACGGTCTGCAGATCGACGGTGCCATCACCGACGTTATGAATCCCACTCCCTACGACAAGAAGTTCGAAGCTTTCGGCTGGAACGTAGTGGAATGCGACGCACACGACTTTGATTCCATCGAAGCCGCTTACAAGGCTGCAAGAGCCTGCACCGACAAGCCCACCGTCATCATCTCCCACTCTACCAAGGGTAAGGGCGTTTCCTTCATGGAAAACCAGGCCTCCTGGCACGGCGCCGCTCCCAACGATGAACAGTACGAGATCGCTATGGCCGATCTGAAGGCATAAAGGAAAGGAATGACGAAAATGGCTGATAAGATTGCTACCCGTGAGTCCTACGGTAAGGCGCTTGCCGAATTTGGGGCTATTTACAAGAATCTGGTCGTTCTGGACGCGGACCTGGCTGCCGCTACCAAGACCGGTACTTTCAAGAAGGCTTTCCCGGATCGTTTCTTCGACTGCGGTATCGCTGAAAACAACATGATCGCCGCTGCTGTGGGTATGTCCCTGTGCGGCAAGATCCCCTTCGCTTCCACGTTTGCCATGTTCGCTGCCGGCCGTTCCTTTGAACAGATCCGCAACGCCATCGGCTATCCTCACAACAACGTGAAGATCGGCGCAACCCATGCCGGTATCACTGTTGGTGAAGACGGTGCAACCCACCAGTGCAACGAAGACATCGCTCTGATGCGTACCATTCCCGGTATGGTCATCCTGAACCCCGCCGATGACACCGAAGCCAGACTGGCTGTTAAGGCTGCCATCGAACACGACGGTCCGGTTTACCTGCGTTTCGGCAGAATGGCCGTTCCCACCTATTTCGGTGCTGACTACGAATTCAAGATCGGTAAGGGCGTGAAGATGGCTGACGGCGACGACGTTGCCCTGATCGCTACCGGTATCGAAGTGGAACAGGCTCTGGCTGCCCGCGAACTGCTGGCCGCCGAAGGCATCTCCGCTTCCGTTGTCAACATCTCTACCATCAAGCCTCTGGACGAAGAACTGGTGGTTGCTGAAGCTGCCCGCTGCGGTGCTGTTGTTACCTGCGAAGAACACAACATCATCGGTGGTCTGGGTGGTGCTGTATGCGAATGCCTGGCTGAAAAGAAGCCCACTCCCGTTCTGCGGGTAGGCGTACAGGATGTATTCGGCCGTTCCGGCCCGGCGAAGGAACTGGTTTCCTACTTCGGTCTGGACGCTGCGTCCATTGCTGCCAAGGCCAAGGCTGCGATTTCTCTGAAGTAAATTTTCTTCCGAAAGCCGCGGAAGGCGGGGCGTTTGCTCTGCTTTCTGCGGCTCTTTTTGTTTTTTGGGGGTTGGAGGGGAGTTTCTTTCTGCCTACAGCGGTTTAGTTTAAGTAAACGATGATTAACTCTTCACTGCTGTCGGCAATACAAACGGTAGGGCGGGATGCCCTCATCCCGCCGTCGAAAGTCATGCAAATGATGTATTTCTGTACGTAAAACATACGATTTTGTTCGTATATGTCCGCAAAACTTTCTGTATTGCTGCATGGAATGGTGGAATACCAGACTTTACATCGGCGGGATGTGGGCATCCCGCCCTACGAAATGTCCTTTTTTGAAAAAGGTTAATCATCATTGACTTAACTTTAACCAAAGTAAGGGGTGTCTCACTTTGCTTGCAAAGTGGCCGGACGGGACTTAGAGGATAGGGAGGGGGAGAAATTGGTTCTCAGGCGCCAGTCCGTCTCCCCCTCCTCAACCCCCACTTTCTTCGAAAGTGTAAAGACCTCCCACCCACCCCCACTTAACCGGCTGTAAGGCGCTTCGCGCAAATAAACAAAGAACACTTAAAACATAGCCTATCCACCGAAGCCCAAAGAAACGCCACATGTCAGCACCACACTGCTGTAAGCATTCGGAAGCGCCCTGTGGCGGCGTCAGCCGCATGTAGGGGATCAAAGGGGGAACCCCTTTGCCGTGGATACATAAGGACCGCGGCCGGTCCTTATGCGCCGTCTGCGAAGACAAAAACTTTAATCAAAAGACAAAACAAACCCGCTGTAAGGCGAAACAAAACCCAAAAGAAACAAAAACGAAAGTGAAACCATACCGCTGTTAACCAAAAGAAAAAAGAAAAGAAAAAGCAAAAAAATCTGCCCCAACCCTATTGCACTTTCCCAAAAAGTATAGTATAATAAAGAAAAACGAAATTATGTTCGGAAAGGTGTACATACTGATATGAAGCAGACCAAGAAAAAGACCGTTGGCGCAGAAACAGGCGCATCCGCAGAAGATAAAAAGAAAGCGCTGGAAACAGCGATCAAACAGATAGAAAAAGACTACGGTAAAGGCGCCATCATGAAGATGGGCGAAAATACCCAGATGACTGTACAGGCGGTTTCCACCGGCTCCGTGGCACTGGATATGGCGCTGGGGGTAGGCGGTCTGCCCAAGGGAAGAATCATCGAAATCTACGGACCTGAATCCTCCGGTAAAACCACACTGGCTCTCCATTCCATCGCGGAAGTGCAGAAGCTGGGCGGCGAAGCTGCTTTCATCGACGCGGAACACGCACTGGATCCCGTGTATGCCAAGGCGCTGGGCGTGGATATCGACAATCTGTTGGTCTCTCAGCCCGACAGCGGTGAACAGGCGCTGGAAATCTGCGACGCACTGGTTCGTTCCGGTGCGATTGATATTGTGGTTATCGACTCCGTAGCCGCTCTGGTTCCCCAGCAGGAAATCGACGGCGATATGGGTGCGTCCCACGTGGGTCTACAGGCAAGACTGATGTCCCAGGCACTGCGTAAGCTGTCCGGTACCATCTCCAAGACCAACTGTATCGTGATCTTCATCAACCAGCTCCGTGAAAAAGTGGGCGTCATGTACGGCAATCCCGAAGTCACCACCGGCGGCCGGGCGCTGAAGTTCTACGCATCCGTCAGAATCGATATCCGCAAGACCGAAGCCCTGAAGAAGGGTACCGAAGTCTACGGCAACCGGGTAAAGTGCAAAGTCGTCAAGAATAAGGTTGCGCCGCCCTTTACCGTTGCGGAATTTGATATCGTCTACGGTACCGGTATCTCCAAGTCCGGCGAAGTGCTGGATATGGCAACCGAACTGGGGATCCTGGAAAAGTCCGGCGCATGGTATTATTATGATGGTAATCGGGTTGGCCAGGGTAAGGAAAACGCCCGCCAGTTCCTGGAAAGCGACCCGTCCCTTATCGCCGAAATCGAAGAAAAGATCAAAGCCATGGGTACCCCCAAGGAAATCGACCGGGACGACATGGACGATGATGACGACGAAGAACTGGATATCCGCCTGCTGGACATCGACGAAGACGACGATAACGAAGGCGACGCGCTGGACGAAGAATAATTAAGAAGTAAGAATTAAGAAATAAGAATTTACGAAGTGCAGCCGCTGCCACCTCCTCTCTCCTCCCGTGAGTCCGGGATAACTATCTCACTGTAAAAAGAGAAACCATGATAACATCCATCCATTATACCGACTACCGGAATCTGGCCGACTGCAAAGTGGGGTTCGGGCCGGGTGTCAACGTACTCTGGGGGATGAACGCCCAGGGAAAATCGAATATTCTGGAAGGGATCTACTACTTCGCCAGAGGGAAATCCTTCCGAGGGGCACATGACCGGGAGCTGATCCGGTTCGGTGCCCCCTTTGCCCGTGCAGAGCTTACCTGTATGCGTGACGGTCATGAGTACCCCACCACCCTGGAAGCCTACCTGCCCAGAACCGGCAAGAAACGGTTCACCAAAAACGGCGCGCCTCTGTCTTCCGTGGTGGAGCTGATGGGGCACGTACGTGCAGTGCTGTTCTGCCCGGCCCATCTGTCTGTGGTCACCGGCGGGCCTCTGGAACGGAGAACCCTTATGGACGTGGCGCTCTCCCAGCTGTCGCCCACCTATCTGACCCACCTGAGAAGATATGCCAAGCTGCTGGCCGACCGGAACGCCCTGATCAAACTGGCCGGTGCGGGACAAAACGTCACCGAAGCCGAATGGGAGGTTTATGCGGAGCAGATGAGTCTCCATGGCGCCCGGATCGCCGCCTACCGGCAGGAGTATGTCACACTTATGGCAAACGCCGTGCAGGACTACTTCTCCGCCATGACCGGCGGCAGAGAAGTGCCTTCTGTCAGCTACCAGAGCCACGCCATGGGGGAAGAGGACAGCACATATCCCATGTATCTCACCGGTGCGCCGGGGGAAGAGCAGCCCTCCGTTGCCCTGCTGGAAGCAAGACTGAGAGAACGGCTCACCATCCACAGAGAACGGGAAATCGCTGCGGGCGTCACCCTGTTCGGTACCCATAAAGATGATATCCGCCTGACGCTCAACGATAAGGAGGCCCGCCTCTACGGCTCTCAGGGACAACAGCGGAGTATGGTGCTGGCAATCAAGCTGGCCGAAGGGGCCATTGCCGCCCGCTGCGCCGAGCTTCACGGGGGAGAGACGCCGGTGTACCTGCTGGACGACGTGTTCTCCGAACTGGACAGTTCCCGCCGGGCATTCCTGATGGAAGAACTGGGAGAACGGCAGATCATCGTCACCTCCTGTGAACCGGACGTAATTTCCGCAAAGGAGCGTGTCTCCTTCTGTCAGGTGGAAAACGGCAACGTGAGAGAGAATTAAGAAGTAAGAATTAAGTCAATGATGATTAACTGAACTGTTCGCAAAAGGGAAACGCGGCTTTTTTGAAATCATAACCACCGGCTTAGCCGGTGGTTTGTACTGCCCCTATAAGGGGCTATTACCGACCAGCGCTTGCAAGCGCTCTGAGCCACTGGCACTTGCACCACTTGCTCCGCTGCCTGTGAACAGGCTATTGCTTTTACTGTTCGTTTCGTGTATAATTCTTGTGAGATTTTCTCAGTAAACTCCCACCTGCATTTGAGTATGGTCGCCAAACTTTTCTCATCTTCAAGTTGGGAGTTTTTTCTTGAAGCTAAAGCTCTATGGCTCCACCAGCATAGCTGGTGGTTTATTGGCTGACACCAAATAAAGCCCCACCCACCCTTGGTGGGTGAGCAAAAAACTTTAAACAGGGTTTCAGCTGGATATAGTGCCTGCAATTCCATCTGCACAGTGAATTGGTACAATCCAAGACATGAGAAATGGTAGAGCGAGCTCCCAGGGGCCGGTCGGTTTCCCGAAGGGAATACCTGCTGGTCGCCGTAGCCGGTTTTGGATTGCATGATTTAGTTAATCAGTGGTTACTTAATTCGGAAAAAGGGTGTGTTTATGTTTCTGATCGGGCTTGTGATTTCGGACAGCGATGTGTTTGTCACCATCGGAAACGGAAACGGCGACAGCGAGGAGTTTGTGCTTTCGCCTAACCGGTGGAAAAAACTGGCATCGGCTTATGGAATCGGGGAAGCGGAAGAACCGGTTCCGGTGGATGCACGGTTTTATGACGAGGTTTCCCATGCCGCAGGAGCAACCCGTGCGGTCAGGGACGGTGCGAAAATTCTATCCGCCGGGCCGAAAAGCAGGCAGGAGCTGATCTATAAGCTGTGCGACAGAGGAGCATCCCGGGAATGTGCCGAAGAAGCAGCGGATTTTCTTACAAAACGCGGGTACCTGAATGAGGCACAGCAGGCGGAAGCACTGGCAAGATCCCTTCTGCGACGGAACCGGTACGGTAAACTGCGGATCCGGGCTTATCTCGGCAGTCACGGGTATACCGCCGCCGCCGTCAACGAAGCCATCGGGGAAATTTCTCCGGCCGACTGGCGCGAAGCACTGTCTGAGCTGATCCGGCGGAAATATACCCCCTGGCCGGATGACCCGAACGACCGGCGGAAAGCCTATGCAGCCCTTGCCAGACTGGGCTATACGGCAGAAGAAGTCCGTGCGGCAGTCAGGCAGGAATAACCGGTTCTGCAAAGCGGGACAGTACAGGAAAGACAAAAACAGGATTTCTGTAATTCTTTACAAATCCTGTTTTATTTTTTACACATTGCCGTTGCAAAGCGGGGGGGTTTGGTGTTATAATAAAGTAACTGTGATTTTGCATACCATAAACGGAAATATAAGGAGTATAGGATTATGATAAAAGTGGGTTTTGTGTCGCTGGGCTGTTCCAAAAACCTGTGCGATACGGAAGTGATGCTCCATCATCTGATGGAAGCAGGATACGAGATCACGCCCGAGGAGACCGAAGCGGATGTGGTCATCGTCAACACCTGCGCCTTCATCGAAAGCGCCAAAAAGGAATCCATTGAAAATATTCTGGACATCGCATGGCTGAAGGAAAACAAGGATCTGAAAGGTCTGATCGTCACCGGATGCATGGCGGAACGGTACAGAGAACAGGTGCTGACCGAAATGCCCGAAGTAGACGCAGTTCTTGGCGTGGGCAGTATCCACAACATTGCGGAAGCGGTAAAGTCAGTCCTTGACAATGCCGGGAAGAAGAATCCCGAAAAGTACGCCAGCTTCGAGGATAAGGAAACCTGTCCCATGGGCGGCGACCGGATCATTACCACCGGCGACCATATGGCATACCTGAAGATCGCCGAGGGCTGTTCCAACCGGTGTACCTACTGTGCCATCCCCGGGATCCGGGGCAGGATGCGTTCCCGTACCATGAAGGATATCGTGGAAGAAGCCACCATGCTGGACGCCATGGGCATCAAGGAACTGAACATCATCGCACAGGATACCACAGCCTACGGGATCGACCTGTACGGCTACTACGCCCTGCCGGAACTGATCCGGGGTATCTGTGACGCCACAAAGATTCCGTGGATCCGCCTGCTGTACTGCTATCCCGACAAGATCACCGACGAGCTGGTGGCCGAACTGCGGGACAACCCACGGCTTGTGAAGTATATCGATATCCCGATCCAGCATATCCATGACGATGTGCTGAAGCGTATGAACCGTCACGGCGGCAGCGCAACCATCAAAGACGCCATCGCCCGCCTGCGCAGAGAAGTGCCCGGCATCGTGCTCCGTTCCACCGCCATCGTAGGCTTCCCCGGCGAAACAAAGGAAGAATTTGAAGCGCTGGCAGAATTTGTGAAGGAAACCAAGTTTGAAAGACTGGGCGTGTTCACCTACTCCAGAGAAGAAGATACCCCCGCTTACGATTTCCCGGATCAGGTGGACGAAAAGACCGCCCAGAAGCGCTGTGATATCCTGATGCGCACCCAGAACCGGATCAGCGAAGCCTTCAACGAGTCCCGGGTAGGCAGCGTGGTGCACGTACTGTGCGAAGGCTTTGATCCCGTGGCGGAAGCCCATTTCGGACGCACCTACGGGGAAGCGGCAGACATCGACGGCAAGGTGTGGTTCACCTGCGACAAGCCCAACCTGCGGATTGCCGAAGGGGAAATGATCGACGTGAAGATCACCGACGCACTGGATTACGACCTGGTGGGCAAGCCCATTCTGCTGTAAAACGGAGGTTATGACATGAATTTACCCAATAAATTGACGGTGTTCCGCCTGTGCATGGTGCCTGTATTCCTGATCTGTCTGTGCGTGCCCCTGCCCATCGGCGACACTGCCCTGCGGATTATCACCGCTGCAATTTTTGCCGTGGTGTCCCTGACCGACATGATCGACGGGAAGATCGCAAGAAAGTACAACCTCATTACCGACTTCGGCAAGTTTATGGATCCGCTGGCGGACAAATTTCTGGTGATTTCCGCCATGCTGGGGATTCTGGCCAAGTACGACTACCTGCGTGCTGTCTTTATCTGGGCGGCGGCTGTCGTGATCTTCCGGGAGCTGGCGGTGACTTCCATCCGTCTGGTGGCTGCCCAGAAGAGCGGCATGGTGGTGGCGGCCAGCTGGCTGGGCAAGGTGAAGACCGTCACCCAGATGACCTGCATTCTCGCCATCCTGCTGGAGCCTGTGATCCTGCCTTTCCCCCTGTTCACCGAATATCACCTGCTGTCCTACGTGACCATGGCCGCCATGACTGTCATGACCTTGTGGTCGGGTATCGATTACCTGAAGACCTACTGGAAGTTCCTTGACCCGCAGAAGTGAGGGGAACGGTATGAAAAAATATGAATATGTCAGTGTGGACATCAACTGGATTTTTGGTTCCGGAAATACAAAGCACAGAGAGATTATTGACAAGTATGCCGCAGACGGATATGTCTATAAAGGATACATCCCGATCAGCATTTCTGCACAGGGGAGACCCACAAAGATAGATCTGATTTTCGAGATTGAAACAGAGGAGACAAAGTAAGCATGGAACAAATCTATACCATACCGGTCAACGAAGCCTTTGAAGCGGCGGCGCTGCCCGAAACCCAGTGCAAATGCCCCTTCTGCCTGATGTACAACCGGCTGGAAGCGAACGAGCTGGATCTGATTCTGGGCGCGTCCATGATGGAACCGGACGTGCGCCTGAAGACCAACGAACAGGGCTTCTGCGATACCCACTACCGGCTCATGTTTGAACGGAGCAAGCGTCTGCCTCTGGCTCTGATGCTGGAATCCCATCTGGATTCTCTCGCAAAGGAGCTGACCGTGGGCGGACTGTTCCCCGCAAAGGCTGCGGAAGCTGCCGGCAAGCGGCTGGACAAGCTGGAACACGAATGCTACGTGTGCGGCCGGATCGAATACAACTTCACCCGCATGGTGGAAACCGCCGCCCTGCTGTGGCAGAGTGATTCCGCCTTCCACGACAAGGTAAAGAATGTCCAGTATTTCTGCCTGCCCCATTACGGCCAGTTCATCCGTGCGGCTAAGGAACGGCTGTCCAAGAAGGACTTTATCCAGTTCTACGCCGAAATCGCCGAAGTGGAAAACAAATACTTCGATACCCTCAGAGAAGATGTCAGCTGGTTCTGCAAAAAGTTTGACTACCGTTATACCGAAGAACCCTGGGGCAACGCCAAGGATGCGCCCGAACGTGCCCACGCCTTCCTGTCCGGTACCCTCCACGTTTACGAACAGGAAGACCCCACCAAGAAGAACTCCGGCGGTCTGACCTGAGGAGAATTCAGAGTTAAGAAATAAGAATTCAGAATTACAAAATGGTCTGAAAAATAAAATACGGCTGACAGATTGCGGCAGGAGCGAACTGCTGTAAACTGTCAGCCATATTTTTTACGTATAATCTATTGAACCATATTTAACTGAATACAAGTTTCCTGAAAATAAGGACAAAACCGATATCCCGCAATCGTAAATGTCCTGTGGCGACTGGGGTTGCCGGCCCCCGGGAGCTCGCTCTACTATTTCTTGTGAGTTGGATCACTCGACAATCAGCACAGATGGAATTGCAGAAACTATATCCAGCCGAAATCCATTTTAAAGTTTTTGCTTAGCGCCGTATGCGGCGCTTGGCTTTTATTTCAAAAAGCGACCGTTTCCTCTTTCCAATATGGTTCAGCCAAACCTCACTTCAGAAAGGGAATCTTGTCCTCTTCCGTCAGATCCAGCAGGTTGATGATGTTGTCAAAATTGGCGATGGCACCGTCCAGATCGGCAGGGCTGTGCGCATCGGAACCGAAATAGAACTTGCAGCCTTCTTCTTTGGCGATCCGGTAGGGCTTCAGTTCAATGTCACGGGTTTCATCGGTCAGTTCCAGAGAGGGGAAGTTCAGCTCGATTCCCACACCCTTTGCAGCAGCTTTAGCGAAGATACGGTGATATTCACTGTCCGGAATGGCGGAGAGTACTTCGTAGTGGTGACCGTCGTGGATCAGACTGCAGGTCAGATGGGCAATACCGATTTTATGGAAAGGCAGATCCATGTCCAGTACGGCTTCAAACCGGTCGCACCACAGCTTTGCCCGTTCTTCCACCGTTTCATCTCCGCGAACGGTGAATCCGCCCATGTGCATATGGGTAGTGGGGATAATGATGAAGTCCAGCTTTTCCATGACGGCAGGGGATACGCCGATGGCTTTGTCCATCTTCTGATCCGTTTCGCAGCCGAACAGGAATTTTACTCCGTCCGCCTGGGGCAGAGGCAGGGATTCACAGATCCGTTCGTAGGGCTGTTTGGCGTAAAAACCGAACTTTTCCGCTCCGGGAACAGCCGGATCCCACATATGGTCGGTCAGACAGAGGGTTTTCAGCCCGTTCTTTACGCCATAGGCAAGAATGGTATTCTTGTTCTGCGCCGGATCACCCGAACACAGGGACAGATGGGAATGAATGTGCAGGTCGTGGTCAATAACAAAACGCATGTTGATTTCTCCTTTGATGCGGGATGATTGTGTCTTTATTGTAGCGGTTCAGGCGGAGAAAGTCAATAGAGTTTGTGTATTCTGCCCGGGTATTTCCATGAAATCCGCCCTGCAGCCTTGACGGGGGACAGAAAATGTGTTACCATTATATTAAATCTAACGGTACACCGGGAGGCATATCATGACAAACGCTGCATCCATTCCCGCAAAACTGCTCAAATACCCAAAGGATCCCGCTTACGCCGAAGGGCCGCGGAAATTCCAGGGATGTCCCACCCTGGCTGTGACAAAGGGCGGCCGGATCTGGCTGGGCTGGTACGCCGGCGGTATCCGGGAGCCCGATATGGACAACTACAATCTGCTCATCAAAAGTGATGACGGCGGCGAGACCTGGTCAGAGCCTGTGCTGGTGATCCCCAGCTCCAAAGAAAACCGGTTCCATGCCCTGGATATCCAGCTTTGGTGTGCACCGGACGGAAAGCTGTACGTGTACTGGGTACAGAACAATACCATTCCCGATGACGGCAGAGAAATGCGTGCGGAACGGGGACAGCCGCTGGTGCGCTACGAAGGCTGGATCTTCAACGACTTTACCCATCACGAATGGCTCAGCATCTGCGATGATCCCGATGCGGATGACCCTGTTTTCTCCGAACCACGGTGTCTGGATATCGGTTTTCTCCGGTGCAAACCGCTGGTGACGGATACAGGCCGGTGGATCAATTTCAATTATGACCAGCAGGCAGATGCCGGTCTCCTGCGGTATGGTTACAGCATTTCTGATGATCAGGGAAAAACCTGGCGGCACCAATACGGCGCGGAAAAGCTGGCCACCTATTTCGACGAAGGTATGGCGTATCAGAAAAAGGACGGCACCATCCGGATGCTTGCCCGTTCCGGCATCGGTCAGCTGGCCCAGTCCTGGTCTTACGACAACGGCGAAACCTGGAGCCCGGCGGAAGAAAGCGGCATCACGGCGGCGGATACCCGGTTCTATATAAACCGTACACCAAGCGGCAGACTGCTGCTGATCGTCAACGACTGCGCCAACGCCCGCACCAACATGACCCTGTGCCTGTCTGAAGACGAAGGCCAGACCTGGAAATACCGGAAATGTATCGACACAAGAGGGAATATCAGCTACCCCGATGCGGATTTTCTGGGAGACGAAATCTGCCTGACCTACGACAGAGAACGGACGGGGGCAAGGGAAATCCTGTTCCTGCGCTGCCGTGAAGAAGATATCATGAACCCCGATACGGCTCTGCAGGCAAAAATCGTCAGCAAGCCCGAAATGTAATCTGTAAAAGGACATTCTGTAAAAAGAGTGTCCTTTTTTCGTCCGACGAAAAATAAATATTGAAAAACGATAAAAACATATTGACAAACGCTTTTATGTGTGGTATGATACAGTCATAGGAAAAACTCTCCGCAAAGGATGATATGAAATGAGAAAACAGAAATGGATCCTTCTGATGTTGCTGCCTGTACTGACTGCGGCAATACTACTGCTTGTGTTTGACCAGCCATTCGGGTATCACCGGATACTGAATGCCAACTGGAAGTGGGATCTGCCTGCCGGGTACACAGAACGATACGGTGTGTCGGAGGCCGGATTCCATGGAGACGGTCTGCGGTACCATGCGCTGGCATACCGGAAGGGCAGGGCGGATACGATAAATCGCATGTTTTTTGCCGCAGAACCGAGGACGGAAATGATAGATGCCGCCGGAAAAGCCGGAAGCTGGCTGAAGGAATTGGATGTACCGGAAACAGAGTGGCCCCCATTCGAAGCCTGTGTGTGTATTTCCGCAAAACAGGCGGATGGTTCGGAGGGTTTCCTGTTC
>SVSN01000084.1 GCA_015064285.1 Oscillospiraceae bacterium
CGCACTGCGGTATGTGTATTCCCAGGGAGTCCGGCGGATCTGCGATGTCGGTGCCAGTCTCCGCTCTTCTACGGAAGCTCTGGCCATGGCAGATTTTTATGCCGGTCAGGAAGGGTATCCCCTGCTGTGTGCTTCGGTAGGACTGCATCCCTGTGATACCCTGGAAGTACCGGATATCATGGTACAGGATGTACTGGATGAGATCCGTCAGATGGCTGCGCATCCGAAAGCCGTCGCTGTCGGTGAGATCGGACTGGACTATTACTGGGACGCCGATCACCACGACCGGCAGAAGCGGATGTTTGATCTGCAGCTTTCCCTGGCGGAAGAAGTCAAAAAGCCGGTAATCATTCACGATCGGGATGCTCACGGAGATGTCTTTGATATTCTGGCTGCCCATCCCCATGTCCGCGGTATCCTGCACAGTTACAGCGGCAGTCCGGAAATGGCACGTCAGCTTGCCGACAAAGGCTGGTACATCTCCTTCTCCGGGCCGGTTACTTACAAAAACGCTGTCAAAGTCAAGGAATCCTGTGCTATTGTTCCGGATGATCTTCTGCTTTTGGAAACGGACGCACCCTATCTGCCGCCGGTCCCCCACCGGGGAAAGATGAATCACTCCGGGTATCTGGTACACACGGCTGCTGTCATGGCGGAGCTGCGCGGTACCACTGCCGAAGCGATTGCCGAACTGACCTGGCGCAACGCCTGCCGGATCTTTGATCTGCCGGAGGACTGATTCCCTGCTCTCTCATAAATTTCAGCACAAAGAAGGCTTGTTATGGTTATAACATACGTGATTAAAAACAGTTTATACTGCAATCTGACCAACCATTGTACCAACCGATGCGATTTCTGTATCCGGGATCACGGCACCGGTATTTTCGCTACGCTGAAGCTGGAAAAAGAGCCCACGCTGGCGGAAATTCTCGATGAAGTGCTGTCACAGAACCTGAATAAGTACAAAGAAATCGTTTTCTGCGGGTACGGCGAGCCCTCCTGCCGTCTGTACGATATGCTGGAAGTATGCAAGCGGATCCGGGAAGTCAGCGACACGCCTATCCGGGTTAACACAAACGGGCACGCTTCCATGATTCTGGGAGAAGACACGGCTCCGGCCTTCAAGGGACTGGTGGACTGCGTTTCCATCAGCATGAATGCGGCGGATCCGGATACATACTGCAAAATCTGCCATCCGAAATTCGGTGAAGACACGTACATGGGTGTGATGAAATTTGCCAGAGAAATCGTAAAATACGTTCCGAATGTGGTAATGACCGTGGTGGAAGGTACCATACCGGATGCAGACATCGAGCGCTGCCGCAGTATTGCGGAAGGTCTCGGTGCCACATTCCGGCTGCGGGAATACATATGACCGGTACTTCCTCCGGAAACCATCATGACGCCGCCACTTGTACTGCAATAACAGTAAAAGACTATAATCCTGTGTATCAGGACTATAGTCTTTTTGTTATGTTATCGTTCTGCGGTAAATACGCAGGCTTCCTTTTCACCGTATAGGGCACGCACCGCAGCAGCTTCAAAGGGCAGCCGGAAATGTGCTTCAGCGCCGGGGTTCAGGTCGGCCGGCAGTTCTGCCCTTTCTTCGCCGTCGGACACCCTGATGCCGGTGATATTCCCTTCTGTGGCATTGTACACAGTCAGTTCCCTGCCGTTTTTGTATGCCATGGCACAGGATCCTTCCCGGAACAGACAGACACCGGCAGCGGTTGTGTTCTGCAAAGCGGCAATATCCTTCTGCAGCGTAACACCGGTGGCCTCCGGAAAAGCCTGCAGACCCATAACGGTTTTCAGTCCTGCCTTTGTGCTGTTTTCCGCGATTTTTTGCAGCCATGCGCCGTCTTTTTCATAGGATCCTGTATATGCCATAGGCAGAACGTATCCGTACAAGCCTGCGGCATCGGCATAATTCTGTCCGTAATGCAGGTCCGCAAAAGCGTGATCGTCATATGCGCCTTCGGGCATCAGGGCAGCGGTGATCATCAGACCGCTCTTTTCTGCATTGGCGGCATCCCGGAGACGGCTGGCAAACTGTACCACCTGTTTTCGCCGCGACCGGGCAAAAGCAACGGCATTCTCATCACCGGCACGATAGGCATCAAACAGAAGGTTCTCGTCCCGCCCTTCGTCCCGGTAATACATCTGTTCCAGCATCTCCCACAGTTTGTCCGTATCGGCCCCTTCTGCAGCATACCCTTGCAGATCCGTTTCCGACCAGCCGGAGGTGACATGGTTATAGCGGATGTAATCCAGATGGAGACCGTCTATGGGGTAATTCCGGCAGATTTCCCGTACTGCATTTTCCATATACCGCTGATATCCCTGGTCCGGGAGAGAGACCATCTGGTTGTCCGGCCCTTTCCGGCAGTGATACCGTCCGCTTTCCGGATGTACCGACACATACTGCTCATCACAGGCTGTGGTGAACCAGGCATGAAGACGGATATTCCGTTTGTGTGCGGCATCCAGTGCTTCCGCCAGCAGATCCCGTTCTCCGTCAGCCGGAACCAGTCTGCTTTTATAGGCAGCGGTCCCCAGCAAACCTTTTACCAGAAAATAAATATCAGTCACCCCAGCATCGGCACAGTGGGAGATCACCTCATCCGCGCCACGCAGCCGGATACTTCTGCTCCACATCCAAACGCCCAGAACAGCCATTGTTTTCAACCTCGTTTCTGTTTCTTTTTATTGTATTATAGCATTGCCTGCCCGGTTCGTCAACCGTTTCCGAGTGTATAAATCCATGTACTTTCGTTCATCATCGTCGCACTTTATATAATTTTCAAAGTTTTTTGAAAACATCCGAACCTTCCGGCGGATTTCCGTGTCTTATATAATATATCCATCAGGAAAGGAACAGATTCATATGCCCGATACCGGGAGAGGAGATGTGACAGAAATGTACCAAAGATTCCGGCGCAACATGCTGCAGGATGCCCTGTCGGAGATGCAATACGAAAAACTTGCCGATTCCGGACAGCAATACTTTATGTTCCTGCCGCGCAAGTACCTGTTCAATCGTGGAATCCGTTTGTTTCTTGTGTTTTTGCTCTGTATTCTGGCCTGTTACAAATATTTTGCACTGCCTACCCCACCGCTGTTCCTGATTGCGTTCCGTAAATTCAACGGATACTGCCAATACCTGCAGTCTATGAATGTTTCCGTGAAAAAGCTGCGGATTCTGCTTGGGATCTGGATTGTGATCTGTATCTGCCTGCATGTCGTTTTCTGGGCATGGATCAGACAGATATTATAAGGAGGAAATATGCTCAAGGATTTTACCCTGTGTTCCCTGTTTGCAAACACAAGTCCGCTATGCTCTGAGGAGACTGCGAAATCCCTGCAGTTTCCGCTGGCGGATTACATTACATATACAACAAAGGATCCCCTGGAAATCCGGGAGCGGCAGAAACTGTTCCGGGATCTGTCCGCCAGTCCAACGCTTACAGCTCGTCTGGAAGAAGCTTTGGAAAAGCTGACCACGCTTGCAGAACTCTCCCGCAAGATCGGGAATGTTCAGAATCATTCCAACGAGGGGTTATTATATGCCCTTGTGGAACTGGTATCTTTCGTGGACACAGCCGAGCTTCTGGATGCGGCGTATACGGAAGCAGAAACCGTCAAGTCTGAAAAGCTGCTGCAGTTTTTCCGGAGTATCCGTGCGCTGACAGAAGACAGTCAGTATATCCATCTGAAAAACTGGCTGTACGGACTGGAAAGCAACATGCGTTCCATCCGTTCACTGACCCTTGGTGTCAATCTGGACGCACAGCTGAATGTCAGCGAAGTCGGCATCATCTCCATCAACGACAAACCTTATGTCAGCAACAGATTTCTGGATCGTGCCCTTCGTGACGAAACGCCGCCTCCGGAATTCACCTGTATTGCCGCTGTGGGCATCCGGGAAACCGGCAGTCTGCTGCAAAAAAGCCAGATTGTCATCAACCGGGAATTTTATACTGCCATAAACGAAATTACCGGCGGAACCCTGAAAAGTCTCCGGAAATATCTGTCTGCCGAAATTCGGGATGCTCTGACTGCCATGTTGGCTGTGGAATCCGACCTTCACTTTCTTCTGCATGCAGTTCGCTATATCCAGAAACTGCAGGAATCCGGTCTGCCGATTACCTACCCGGGCATTTCACAGAAAGTACGGATACAGAGTCTGTATAATCCCCTGCTGACGGAGAAAATGCCGGCACGGAGTATTGTTCCCAGTTCTGTCATATTTGCGGAGGAATGTATCGGTGTCCTTACCGGCCCCAATGCAGGTGGAAAAACCGTATATCTCACCGCAGTCGGACAAGCCCAGCTCTGTTTTCAGCTTGGCTTACCGGTATGTGCTGTTGCAGCGGAAATGAATCCCTATGATTCCCTGCAGATCCATTTTGTATCGGCTGTCCGTAAACAGAGCGAGAGCCGGCTTGTCAACGAAACCGTAAAGCTGAAGGAAATTCTGGAATCCCTTTCCGAAAACACACTGTTCCTGCTGGACGAAACCTTTTCCAGCACCAGTGCCTATGACGGGCTGTATCTGGCGGAAGCGCTGCTGCAGTATCTTCTTCGTGTCGGGTGTCATTGTCTGTATGTGACCCACCTGCACAGTCTGGCCGAGCGGATTCAGGAAATGCGCAGGAATGGGGAAAGCCGTATTCAAATGCTTTCTGCCCATACGGAAAACGGGAAACGCACCTATCGTATCGTCCCCAGTGACGGGGATACCCTGCAGCGTTCTCTGGCGGAGGACATCATCCGGGAAAACGGACTGGGATTTCTGCTGGACGGCAGACCTTGACATTGCTTCCGGCATGTGCTACAATAAAATACCGTTTTGTACAGGAGGTAGAGTGCCATGCCGGAACTCTGGGATATTTATGACAGCGAACGCCGGCGAACCGGTCGTACCATTACCCGCGGAACACCCATGTCAGCCGATGAATATCATCTGGTAGTACAGGTCTGGATCCGCAACAGCCGGGGAGAATGGCTGATTTCCCGCCGTGCCGCCACGAAGAGTTATCCCCTGTTATGGGAACCAACCGGCGGCAGTGTGCTGGCAGGAGAAGACAGTCCGGATGGTGCGCTGCGGGAAGTCCGGGAAGAACTGGGGATTACGCTGGATCCCGAAAAGGGAGTGTTGTTCCGTTCTTTCCGCCGGGACAAAGCCAGCTGGGAAAATCCAGGTTTTCTGGATGTATGGTTTTTCACGGACGAAACACCGGCAACACAGCTTGTTCTGCAGCCTGAAGAAACCTGCGACGCCATGTGGGCATCCGAACAGACGATTCTGGATATGATGGCTGCGGATCAGTTCATTCCCATGAAAAAGCATCCGTATCATCATGAATTGTTTCAGGTATACCGCTGCCTTTGACCGCTATGCCTGAAACCGTTGGTATTTTCTGTTGACAAACCAAAGCTGTTGTGGTATAATACTTTTCGTATGATATGCAGGGTTATCGAAGTGGTCATAACGAGGCGGTCTTGAAAACCGTTTGCCGTCAGGCACGTGGGTTCGAATCCCACACCCTGCGCCACTTGAGGTTGAAATGTACGTTTCAGCCTCATTTTTTTATGCTTTCAGGGCAATTATCGCATTTTTTGTGGGAACAACAGCATAACAGCCAATCTGTTTCTCATTCCCGGCTGCCACTGACAGACGGAGGAAGCATATCCACCCAGGTATCCTCCGGCATATCCGTAAGATGATAGGTAATCACGCCGCCGGATGCAATTTCCTCCCAGGTGAGCCACGCCCGGCGGATCGGCTTTCCGTTCACATCGAGCCCGCAGATATACATATTTTCTGCCGGATCCCGGTCGCATTCGATCACCAGCGTATCCGCAATACTGCGATCATGGTATTCCTCTGACAACCGGATCTCCGCACGCCGGAACAAAGGTGTGTTTACATGAAAAATACCGCTGCCGGGTGCCATCATATGGAACCCCAGTGCCGTCAGAGCAAACCATGCGGACATCTGCCCCACATCCTCATTCCCGCAGAAACCGTATTCCGTGGTATTGTAGGATTCCATCTGGATTCTGCGTACCCAGTACTGGGTCTTGTGAGGCTGTCCCAGATCGCTGAAGAAATGCACCAGATGGTGACAGGGTTCGTTGGGATGGTTATATGCTTCGTTCCACATGGCAGAGAGGTCGCTTTCCGCCATCAGCCGGTCCAGATTGGCAATACACTGTTCTTTCCCCATCAGGTCAATCAGTCCCTGGGGATCATGGGGTACAAACCAGGACTGCTGAAAAATATTGCTTTCTGTGCATCCATCCGTGTCATATTCCCCTTGCCAGGGAGCCCACTGGCCGTTTTCATCCTTACAGCGCATCCAGCCCACTTCAGGGGAGAAGAGATTCCGGTAATTCTGCGCCCGCTTCCGGAAGATTTCCGCATTGTCCTTGTCTCCCATTTCTTGTGCAAACAGGGCAATACAGTGATCCGCAAACACATTTTCCAGAGTTGCGGAAATATGCCCCGGCACATATCCGTACTGACTGCATCGGCATCAGCTCCGGGGATACCGTATTCTGCAGTTTTGTCATGACCATCGGAAGCATTGATCATAGCTTCGTGCACATCAGCATGGAAAACGGCCTTACCCCTGATGTTTTCAGGAGTAAAGCCGCGTAAAGCCGAGATATTTGTTTTTTCTGATCACCGTAGAGCAATCTGAAAGTCTCTGAAAACTTACTGTTCTGCCGACGGTTTAGAAAACAGACATGATCAGCACTGCGATAATGATAAGCGGCAGAATGTACTTCATGTACACCTTCAGCCATGCCGGAACCTTCAGACCGCTGCCGGTGTTGACTTCGTTCATGTAGTTGTCCCATCCCCAACCGTAACGGGTGGTGCAGAACAGTACATATACCAGAGAACCAACAGGCAGAAGGATATTGGACACTGTATAATCTTCGATATCCATCATCGCCTTGCCGCCGAGGGTGATAAAATCAAGCACGTTGTTCCCCAGCAGAGCAGGCAGACACAGAACCAGCAGCATGGCAATGTTGATATAGGAGATAGTCTTCCGGTTCAGCTTGGTCAGTTCCAGCCAGAAGGACACGATGTTTTCAAACACCGCGATAACGGTGGAAACCGCAGCAAAGATCATGAACAGGAAGAACAGGATCCCGATCACACGGCCGCCGGGCATGTTGTTGAAAATACTGGAAAGAGTGGTGAACAGGAAGGATGCGCCGACCGTGCTGGCATCTGCGGTAACACCGTTGTTGAAGGTGAAGCAGGCCGGGAACACAATCAGACCGGAGCAGAGTGCCACGAAGGTATCCAGACCGGTGATAATGATGGATTCACCCAGCAGAGAGCGTTCTTTGGAGATATAGCTGCCGAAAATAGCAACGGAACCGATACCAAGGCTCAGGGTGAAGAATGCCTGCCCCATAGCGGCAGAGATAACGGTAAGAAGCCCGGCATCCTTGATATTATCCGCATTGGGAATCAGGTAGAATTTCAGACCTTCTCCGGCACCATCCAGAGTACAGCAGTAACCGGCCAGAACGATCATGAGCAGCAGCAGCGCCACCATCATGACTTTTGTAACCTTTTCAACGCCCTTCTGCAGACCCAGAGAACAAACCAGGAAGCAGGCAATGATAACAAAATAGGTGGCAATCAGCTGCAGACCTACATTACCGATCACACCGCCGCCGAACAGAGCACCCAGTTCTTCCGCGGTCTTGAATTCCATAATACTGCCGGTAACATACTTACCGAAATAGATCACCAGCCAGCCTGCGATAACAACATAGAACATCATCAGCAGGTAGTTGCCGGCGATGGCAGCGTACTTCATCCAGTGCCATTTCTGGCCTTTCTTTTCCAGAACGTCATAGGAAGAAGCGATACTTCTCTGGCTGGCCCGGCCGTTTGCCAGTTCCATGGTCATAACCGGAATGCCCAGCAGAATCAGGAATGCGATATAGATCAGTACGAACAGACCGCCGCCGTACGCACCGGTGATGATCGGAAAGCGGTATACATTCCCCAGACCGATCGCACATCCGGCAGAGATCAGGATAAATCCCAGCCGGGAAGCAAATTTTTCTCTTTGCATGATAGTTTCCTTTCTTTCAGCGTCATTTGGATGCCTTTGTGAATCATCTTCCTAACAAAGCCATCCGTACCTGCGTCTTCTTATGTATTATACACAAATACAATCCGATTGTCAATTCATTTTTTCATATTTCGGAACCAATTTCAAATTTTCTTCCATAATATTGCATTTTTGCGTAAGATATGGTAAGATGTGTACATCCTATTTCTGTACTGCGGAGGTATTTTTTATGATTCGTGATCTGTATCCTGTGGCCCTGCCGGAAGAAGCCGGTATGCGTCCCAGCCTGACAAAGGATATTGATGCCATGGTAGAAGCGGCTCTTGCCAGAGGCGGTGTGGCGCATTCTGCTATAGCAGTGGTTTCCAAAGGTAAACTGGTATACGAAGGATACGCCGGATATGCTGACAGAGAAGCTGGTATCCCACTGACGCCGAACCACATCTACAGAGCAGCATCCATGTCCAAGCCTGTGACAGCGGTATGCGTAATGATGCAGGTGGAAGCAGGCAAGCTGGCACTGGACGATGAAGTGTGCCGGTATCTGCCCGACCTTGCCGATATGTCCGTTGCGGATTCCGATGAAAACGGAAATCTTACCGGTTCTCATAAGGCGTCCCGCAATTTCACCATCCGGGATCTTCTGACCCATTCTTCCGGACTTGGTTCCGGCCCTTTCTTCTGGGATTCCTGCAGACGTCCCGGATATGACGATACCGACACACTGGAAACAAAAATCCCGGACTGGGGTACTTCTCTCCTGCAGTTTGAACCGGGTTCCGCCTTTTCCTACAGTGCCCGGGTGGGCTTTGAAGTGCTGGGACGGCTGGTGGAGATCACCTCCGGTATGGACTTCCAGACCTTTATCAAAGAAAAACTGTGTAAACCGCTGGGCATGACCGACACTGGCTTTACGCCTACAGAAGACCAGTGGAACCGTCTGGTACGGGCATATGCTACAAACGAAGATGTATTCCTGCACAGAGAGACGCGCATGGACAGAACCATCTTTGCCGGCGGTCCCGAAACCTACTTCTCCGGCGGCGGCGGTCTGTTTACCACGCTGGAGGACTATGTCCGATTTGCCGGAATGCTCCAGAACTACGGCGCACTGGGCAATGTACGGATTCTGCAGAGAGAGACTGTGGAAGAAATGCAGAAGCCACAGCTGCCCTACTGTCTGCCCGGCACCGACGCCACCCATTCCTGGGGCCTGTCCATGCGGGTGGTAACAGAAGACAACGGTTCTCAGGCACCCTTGATGAAAGGCGCATTCGGCTGGTCCGGTGCATACGGCACCCACTTCTGGTGTGACCCGGTACATGATCTTTTCACAGTGTATATGTCCAACATGACCACTGCCGGCGGCTCCGGGGCACTGACCGCAAGAGAGATCGAAAAAGCCGTTATGGACAATCTGGAGGCATAAGAGGAGTTTCCTTATGAAAACACTGGATTTTCTGAAACAAACACTTCCCTGTCCGGACAACACCTATCGTCCCGTACAGATCGTGCACTGCTATTACCCCAAGACTGCCGAACAGACCAAAACCTATCTGGACACAGCCATCGAAAACGGCATCGGCGGCTTTGTGGTCAATGTGGACTGTGTGCCGGCACGGCTGGAGGGAGAGTCTGAGGAATGCTATAAGCTGCGCCGTCTGGACGGATACCTGGGAGAAGGTACGCCGGAAACCGACGCCGCCTGGGCCGCTCTGGGACAGTTTATCGATGCCTGCTTCGCCCGGGGACTGAAAGTCTGGATCTATGACGAGCTTGCCTATCCCAGCGGCGCGGCGGGCAACAAGGTGCTGAAAGACCATCCCGAATATCAGGTGAAGGGGCTTGTCTGTGCTGCTGCTGTGGTGGAAGGCGGTTCCGGCTGTATTGACGGGGAGACCGGGACGCTGGTATCTGCCGGTGCCTATCCTCTGGACGAAAACGGCGTTCTGCTGACAGAAACGGTTTACCCGGTAACAGAAAAAGAGGGCAAACTGTGGTATGATCTGCCTGCCGGAAAAACCTGTCTGATCTGCGGGATCTACATCCGGCCTATCGCTTTTCTGACAGAAAACAAGGTGCCTGTGGCGGATCTGATGCGGGCGGATGTGGTAGATCGGTATATCGATGTGACTCACGACGCCTACAGACGGCATCTGGGAGAAGAAACCATTGCCAAAATCACGGCTTTCTTCACAGATGAACCGGGACTGCCCACCCACGGCTGTTCCTCGTATTTCTATGAAAAGAACGCTGTTGCCGCCTGGACTGAGGAAATAGAAACACTGCTGCCCGGGATCCGGGAACGGTATGCGGATCTGTTTTTCCGGACGGACAGAGACTATGCTGCCCTGCGCCGTACGTACTGGCAGACTGCGGCGGATCTGTATGCGAAGAATTATTTCGGACGGATCGCAGCCTGGTGTGAGAAATACGGTACCCGGATGACCGGACATCTCTATGGGGAAGAAACGCTCTCCATGCAGATCGGTCTGAACGCAGATCTGTTCGGCCTGATGCGGTATATGCAGATGCCCGGTGTAGACCGGCTGTACTGTGTGGATCCCCGGGACGTGACTGCCGAAAAGACCGCTTCTTCTGCGGCGCACCTGTACGGCAGAGAGTTCACCATGAGCGAAAACAGCTTCCATCTGGAACATAACTGGTGGAAAACGCCGGAGGACGCCACATCCGAAAACCGGCTGAATTCCGCTTTCTACCAGACACAGCTCGGCATCAGCCACTGCGCAAGCTATTTTCCGAATCCCGGTCAGCCTGACGCAGACAGAAAAGCCTACCAGGAAGCGGCCGCCCGTGCTTCCCTGTTCTGCGGCACCGGGGTACACAAAACCGATATTCTGGTACTGATCCCCATGGCAGCCGCCTACGAACGGTTTATGCCGCCGGATCACAAATACTGGGATGTGGGCCCCTGTATTGTGGCGCCGTATCAGGACAAGTCTGTGCAGATTCTGGAAGAAGCCTACGGTCAGGTTCTGCTGCGGCTGGAGGATGACCGGTTCGACTTTGACCTGATTGACGACACCGGACTTCTGGAATGCACCGTTTCGGAGGGAAAAATCTGTACCCCCGCCGAGTCCTTCTCCCATCTGGTGCTGTTTGATTCCGGCGCCTATCCGGCAGAAGTTCTGGCAAAGGTGGAAGCTTTTCTGGCCTGCGGCGGTACGGTAACGGCAGTAAAGACGGATCTGCCCTGTCCGGCGCTGGCAAAACTGGCGGAAACCTATCCGGACGCTCTGCGGTACTGCGGCTGGCAGGAGATTTCCGATACGGTACAGGCAGTGCCGGTGCTGGATGTTGTGGAAAACTGCCCCTGTGTACGGGTAAAACGTACGGAAACCGAAGATGCGGTGCTGTGGTTTGTGCATAACCGCGGTGAAGAATGCACGGTAACGGTCAGAGAAGCCGGTGTGATCACGGTATTTGATCCGGCGGACGGATGTGGTACCGCGGTGGGATCCGACGGTGCGTTTGCCCTGACGCTGCCTGCAAAATCCGCACGGATGCTGGTGAAAGAGAAATAAGCCTGTATGAGAAAGAGCTGCAGCCTTACGGTTACAGCTCTTTTTGGGTTATTCGGGACGGTTTTCGGACAGTTTGGCGTTGATTTGCTTCAGTGCCAGTCTTTCCAGATAATCAGTGATGAAATACCAGACACACTTTCCAATCACAATCACACCTGCGGATAGAAGCATGGTTTGAGGAAAAGTATTCAAGGTAATTTCAAACCCTTTCAGGATCAGTGCACGGATGAAAAACACAATCCAAAAAATTACCAACCCAATAGCTCCGGTTATTCCGCGAATTATCCATACTTCTTTTTTCGGCATACCAATCCAATAATACCTTGACCAGATATAAGCATCCACAAATGTAACACACAGAAGCATAATATGTATCGCCTGCATAGCCAGCATATCAATTATATCTCCGAGAAAAAATGATATAAATAAAAATGATATACTGCCGGTTGCATATCCCAACAAAAACTGTTCTTTGAAATTCAATCTTTTCTTCTTCATCCATCACACCCCCAGTTTCCTCTGAATTTCCTGCAGATACGTCCGCGACACCTGCACCTTTTCCCCATTGGACATCTCTGCGGTCAGTGTCCGGTTCTTTTCCCGACGGATGGCGTACATATGGTGCAGGTTTGCTACTGCCGATTTGGAAATCCGCACAAAACCTACCTGATCCAGCTTTTCCGTGATCTGATACAGCCGCAGGTCACAGCAGTAAACACTGTCCGCCGTGTACAGATATGTCCGGTCGTCCACCGATTCAAAATACAGCACCTGGGAAATCGGGATGAACCGGGTCTCCTCTCCCCTCTCCGGCTGACAGGCTACCGTAGTCTCCGTCAACACCAGTGCCTGCAGGATCCCTTCCACTTCCCGGTTCACGCCGCTGCAATGGATCTCCACATGGCATTCCGGAATCTGCGGTTCTATGGCTATGGAATATCGCATATACACTCTCCTTTCCTCATGTGACAACA
>SVSN01000085.1 GCA_015064285.1 Oscillospiraceae bacterium
ATGCATAAGAAACTTTCTCTCCTGCTCTGTCTCCTGATGCTGGCTTCCTCCATGGCAGCCTGCGGTGACGGCGGAGCATCCGAAACCACAGCAGACACCTCTGCAGATACCACTGCAGTTGAAACCGAAGCGGAAACCGAAAAGCCCAAAGCTGCCGACACCCTGACCGTTACCGATTTCGGCGGCCGTGACTACCGGATGGTTTCTACCAACCAGGACAGCCGTCACGTGGACATCGTTGCGGAAGAGCTGACCGGTGCTACCCTGAACGACCTGGTTCACAACCGGAACACTGCCGTTGCCGAACTGTACAATGTTAAGATGAGTGCAGAAGACATGGACTACGGTGCCATCAACAATGTTGCCAAGCAGGATGCACAGGCCGGGGATATGACCTACGACCTGTATCTGACCAACTATACCGCCAACTCTCTGGCATCCGGCGGCTTCCTGTACGATTTCTATGCCCTTCCTCATGTGGATCTGACCAAGGAATGGTGGGACCAGAACGAAATCAAAGACCTGACCATTTACAATAAACTGTACATGGCCATCGGCGATATCTCCCCCACAGAACTGCTGACCTCCGAATGCATGCTGTTCAACAAGAAGCTGTTTGACGACAACGGTATGGCATACCCCTACGATGCCGCTCTGAACGGCGAATGGACCATCGATATGCTGCTGGAACTGGCTGACGGTCTGACCACTGACCTGAACGGTGACGGCGAAATCAAGGTAGACGACGACCTGTTCTCCGTAACCTGCTGGGGTGACTACGCACAGACCCTGTTCTACGGCATGGGCGGCGATATGAGCTATGTAGCCGACGACGGCTCCGTGGTGCTGGACATCGATGTGGAACAGTGCGCCAACATTTACGCAAAGGCATATGCACTGCTGAAGGGTACCCAGGCCAACTATGAATACAGCGGCAACGGTACCGAAGTTATGACCGCTCACGAACGTTCCTTCAAGACCTTCGCCGAAGGCCGTGCCTACTTCTGCGGCATCACCTTCCAGAAGATCGAAACCTTCCTGCGTGAAATGGAAGATGACTACGGTGTACTGCCCAACCCCAAGTTCAACGAAGCACAGGCAAACTACTCCACCTGCGTTTCCGGCGCCGGCTCCATGGTTATCGTTCCCAAGTCCTGCACCGATCCCGAATATGTGGGCTCCATGCTGGAAGGTATGGCGGCTCTGTCCTATGACATGATCACTCCCGACCTGATCGATGTTCTGGCTTCTACCAAGAATGTACGCGATATGGAATCCTCCGAAATCGTACAGCTCATCATCCGGAACCGGAACTTCGACACCGCCCGTATGCATGACGCTTCTCCCGACACCTTCACCGAACAGCTGCTGATCAAGGACAGCACCGATGTAGCAAGCTTCTTCGCTTCTCAGGAAAAGACCTATAACACCAAGGTTGAAAAGCTGAACGAAGCCTACGGCAAGCTGGAAGGCTAAAATATTCCAAAGCATCAAAGCACTCTGATTCCGGTCAGGGTGCTTTTTTAGCTAGCCAGTCACGCAAAAAAGAAAGACCCTGAGCCAAATGGCCCAAAGTCTTTCATACATTTTTTGATCCGGTCTCAGCCGTACAAGTCCCCCGTGGGGACGCAGACGCGTGGGATCGCTCCCCCATCAAGCTGTAGAAATGCCGGAGATCGCTCACTTAACTTGTTAAGTGGCGGGGCTGTCCCGACTCAGTTGCCGTTTTCCAGGTTGCTCTTGTATGCTTCCACAACGCTTGCCAGAGCAGCTTCACCGGCAGCCTTAGTGGACTGATAGTTGGAAGCGAAGTCGTTGGAGTTTGCGTTGATCAGGTTCAGGAAGCAGGCCGGCAGAGGATAACCGCCCAGTGCGGACTGGTATGCCAGTGCGAAGGGCTTGTCGATGGATTCTCTGATAATGTCCAGAACCACAGCATCTTCTGCACCGGAAGAATACTTAACCTTCAGAGCTTCTTCAAACCATACGGGAATCACCATTTCAGAGGCTTCCATGGTCAAAAATTCCAGGCAGGTAAATACAAAGTCCAGATCTCCCACAGGGGTGGTCAGCAGTACAGAGCCTACCTCGGAAGTATCGTGCAGAGAGGATACATAAGAAGCCTGTGCTTCGTTCAGCTTCGGATAAGGAGCCAGACCGATGGTGGTTTCGTAATCGCGCATCTTACCGAAGTCGGACAGACGCAGGTAACCTGCGAATACGCCCTGACCATTGGCCATCAGTGTATGTATAGTACCCTGCAGGGTGTCGCCGTCCAGAGAGCGCAGAGAGCGTTCGTGGTGGAACAGCTCGTTGCAGGCGGTGATTACTTCTACGGAACGTTCATTGTTGAAATTGAAGGATACATTGCCGTTTTCGTCACGTTCGATGTACTGCACATCGAAACCTGTAACCACAGGCATCATGGGTCCCCAGTAACCGGGTACGATATAGCCCATCAGGTCACCCTGTTCCCACACACCGTCACCGTCCAGGTCCACGGAGCAGGTTTCCATGATGCTGACCATCACATCCTGGGTAAAGTCGCCTTCGGTGATGATGTTGTGCAGATAGTTTGCGTCACCATAGTTGTTCAGGATTACGTCCTTGTTGTAGTACAGTACATGAGCAGATGCCAGGGAGTCGGCAAAATAGTCGCTCATCATAATGTACATAGCGCCGGGTACCATTACCAGGTCTTCCATGGCTTCGGTGTACCAGTAGGATGCATCCAGGTTCAGTTTGTCGGTCTTTGCCACGTTGTGCAGCTGCCCCTTGATACCGGCTTCCACCAGACGGAAGATGTCGTTGATGACAACATCATATACGCTGTCGCCTGCCATAATCAGCTGATCAATCCCGGCAGCGATATCGCTGTAGGTCCAGTCACAGGTGGTATATTCCAGCTTAACCTTCAGGCCTTCTTCCACCTTGATGTTGCGGGCATACACAGCGTCATTCACGATTTCCCCGTTGGTTTCCCCGGTACCGCCGATCAGGAAATGGGCGTTGGTAGAGTCAAATTCGTCTGCGGAGGAATATATCCGCAGAGCTTTGCCCTGATAGTCATAACCAGCATAGGGATCATACTCGGTTTCGGCTGCCTCCACAGTTTCTGTGGAAGTGTCGGCGGTGGTTTCTTCGGCAGTATCGCCGCAGGCTGTCATTGCCGCAGTGGACAGGGACAGAACCAGCGCCAGAAACAGTGCGATCTTGTTCTTCATGAGATTTTTCTCCTTAAAAATTTGTTTCCCTCCCAGAGGGGATACAGATAGAGGATACTTTCCTATTATACCGTTTTTCCCTTCTGATGTCAAGAAAAGTTGATCCTCTTGCAAATTTTTGGGTGTTCCCACATTTTTACAACAAAATGGGCATCCTGCATAATACAGAATGCCTTTAATACCCATTATTCAGCGTCTTCAAAAAGGGCAATTACCTTTTCGTAATACTGAACCGCAGCGTTTTCCTTGGCGGCATAATAGGAAGTGATGTCCTGCTTGTTTGGATCCCTGAGCAGTTCCTGGAAGAAGAACGCTACACCGTTCCAGTTGTCGTATACATACCCCAGGTCAAACACACGGGAATCCACACACAGATCGATCATTTCTGCATCCTTTTCACTGGAGGCATACCGCTGCTTCAGACATACATCATAATATGCCGGCATAACCTGCTTGTAGGATTCGGCGCAGAGTACTTCGGTCATGACACCGATGAATTCCAGATCTGCGGCAGCCTTGCCTACGGCCATTGCTTCATGGGATCCGTCCACCATGGTCATGTAGTTCTTCTGGGTTTCATCATACTTGGGATAGGGGATAATCCCGTATTCGTTTTCATAATCGGCAAGGAACAGGATGGCGTGTTCCAGCAGAGCGTTTGCGGTCAGTGTGGAATACTCGGCGAACTTGATGGTACCGGAGTTGTGATCCATAAAGGTATACACACCCACATTATAGTTCAGCAGTTCATAACACTTGTTGTACAGGTCGATCAGGTGCTCGCTGAAATAGGTGTATTCCAGTTCTCCATTGGTATTCCGGGAGAAAATCTTGTTGTCACCGGCCCACAGATAGGTATTGAAGTTGGACTGTTGGTCAGATGCCATGCCGAAGTAGTCCCCCTCATTGGATTCGCCGTCACCGTTTCTGTCGGTGTATACGGTTTCACACATTTCCTGCAGGTAATCCAGAGTCCATCTGCCGTCCTTTACTACCTGATACAGATCTTCCACCTGATAGTTCACCGCTTCCACTTTGTCATAGAACATACAATATGTCTTGGAAATGGTTGTCAGCGCAAAATCTCCCATTGCCAGAAAGTTGTGTCCGCTGATTGTCAGGTCTTCCACATTGGAAGCAGACCACCAGGGCTTTTCAAAATTAATATAGGGTACATCGTACCAGTTCATGTACAGCCCCTTCATAGCGTTGCCGCTGTTGGAAACCACATGGAACTGTACCAGATCAAAGGCATCTGCGTCTCCGGCTGTAATGGTATTGGCCACCAGAACCGCACAGTCACGGTGAGCGCCGCCCTGCAGGTATGCTACCTTGGCATTATATCTTTCTTCCACCGACAGATTCCGGGCAAAAACCGTGTCATTAACGCCTTCCCCGTTCTGTTCTTCCGCTACCAGATACTTTTCTGTTGAATCCGTTACACAGGCAACGGTAAAATTCCGGCCGCCGAAATCCTTCTCAGGCAGTTCATCGGCAATGGCCAGACGGCCTTCCGCGGCAGAGGTTTCTTTATCCGTCGCTGTATTCTGGTTTTCTGCAGCGGAATTTCCCTCTCCGGGGATGTCGGAAGAACCGGAATTTCCGCAAGCCGTCAGTGCAGACAACATTATAGCCGACAACAGAAACATAATAATCGTTTTTTTCATATGGATATCCTCATATTTATATTATTTTTAACAGTATACACCAAATATTCAAAACTGTCAAGAACCTTTCATTATCTGCAGGGGATTCTGGGATTTCTGTACACAATTTGTCATAAGTTCTTGACAGGACAGGGGACAAAATTGTATAATAAAGAAAAATCTGCCTGAACAGGAGATATACATATGGAAATTTTCAAACTCTGGGAAAACGTGCCCGGTCTCTGTGAAGAAGAACCTGTGCTGGAATTTTATCCGGCGCTGAAAAAGTCCACTGACGCCACTGTTGTGATCTGTCCCGGCGGCGGTTATGCTATCCGTGCACCTCACGAAGGTCAGGGATACGCAGAATATTTCAACACACTCGGCATGAATGCATTTGTATGCCAGTACCGTGTGTCTCCCCACCGATTCCCCCTGCCTCTGCTGGATATCCGCCGTGCCATCCGCTATGTCCGTGCCAATGCGGAAAAGTTCGGCATTGACCCTGCCAGGGTTGCCGTAATGGGTTCCTCTGCCGGCGGTCATCTGTCCGCGCTGGTTTCCACCTACACTGCTCCCATTGAATTTGAGAATCTGGACGAAATCGATGCACAGCCCGCTCTGCCCAACGCCACCATTCTGTGCTATGCCGTAAACCACTGTCCGGATGAGCTGGAAGTAGCCCATGTGGGCAGCTTTAAGAATCTGCTGGGTGAAGGCCGTGAAGCCGACTACCACGATTATTCCTGTGATGAGCTGGTATGCGACACCACACCTCCCGCTTTCCTGTGGCACACTTCCGATGACGGTGCGGTAAATGTCATCAACAGTTACCTGTACGCCTCTGCCCTGCGCAGACATAACATTCCTCATGAAATGCACATTTTCCCCAATGGCCCTCACGGTCTGGGTCTTGCTCCCTCTCATCCGCATGTAGCTCAGTGGGCACCGCTGATGCGGAACTGGCTGGCTTTCATGGGCTGGCTGTAATGCTGTAATTCTTCCACAAACAAAACAGTCATGGCACCACCGGGAAAAACGGTATGACATGACTGTTTTTGTTTCCAGAAATTTTCAGTCTGCAAGAGCGATATACTGCATATATTCCGACCAGAAATAGTCCCCGGCAAAATTGCCGTAGTAGGCACGGGAAACATAGATCCGGCAGTCTGCGGGGGTTCCCTTCATCAGGTTGTCGGCCACGGTAATCCCGGCACAGTTGGCTTCCATTTCGATTCGTTCCAGCTTCGGCGCACCGGCAAACGCTCCGTCGTAAATCAGCGTAAAGGCAGTTTCCCGGGGGATAACCACGGTTTTCAGCCTTTCGCAGCCGGCCAGTGCGTTTTCCGCCATGGCAGTAACCGGTTTACCGTCATAGGAGACCGGCAGCGTCAGCTCGGTCTGTTCTTTCCCGCTGTCGGTAATACCCACCAGTGTCTGGGTTTCCCCGTTGTCTTCATACAGGAAATACCCGGTGGTATCGTCAGCAACTGCTGCGGCAAAATAATCCGCAGGCCGTTTGGGTGCATCGGGCGCAAACAGGGTTGTTGGCGTTTTGTCTCCCAGCAGTCGGAGAATATCTTCCGCCAGCAGATGGGTTCTTACCTGTACGCCTGTATCGTTCAGATGGAAGTTGGTATCATAGAAATACTGTGCATCCATGATATAGTCGTTGATGTTGCTGAGAACCGGGCAGTCCAGTGCGGAAGCCAGTGCAGCATAATAGGAAAGAATCGTTTCCTCTGTGGTCCCTTCCGCCAGCGCAGCTTCGTTCATGGGAGAGAAGCTGTAGTACAGAGATGCCCCTTTCTTTTTGCACCATGCAGCATAATCGTTGACATAGGCGATGAATTCGTCATCCAGCAGGCTGCCGTCCAGCGTCAGTGTCTGACTGGGGTCAAAGTCGCCTACCATGATGTTGAAATCCCGGGGATACACAATATCACCGTATTCATTGAAAGAAGACAAGGCATACACACCCTGCGGTACCGGGGCATTGTTCTCTGTCCAGTAGCCGTATTTGGACATCGCAAAGTTCCAGAGTCCGCCTCCCAGTCTGCCCCAGTTTTCATAAGGCACATACCGGAGCATGGACAGATCCTGATCCATCGCCTGCCATACGGCTTCCGCATTGAAATACAGAGACATGGTCTGGGGATCCGTTTCGGGTGCAAGAATTACGATATCGCCCTTGCCGATACCGGCTTTGGACATATCGATCATGTATTTTGTCCCCAGTGTGGCATACAGCCCGAAGTTCACCACAGGCATCCCCACGGCTTCTTCCAGCGCAGCGCTGTCCAGCCCGAATGCCACGGAAGAACCGCCGACAATCACCACTTTCGGTTCTTCCACCGAACGGAGCCGGTCGTATTTCACTGCCATTTCTCCAAGGAAAGTTGCGCCATACTGGGCGGGGATACCAAGCGCCATTCCTGCTGTCACACCGATGGGAATAATCAGTATCAGCACAGATAGGAGAATCACAAGAATCTTGTTTCGCATATACTTCCCCCGATCAGAACTGGAAGTAGATAAACGAGCTTGCACCGTTGCCTGCCAGCAGAACCATCCAGGCCACAAGCACGATCCACAGCATTACCAGCGCTCTGCCGCGGTATACGGCTCTGTCACTGGCATAGGTTCCGTTCGCCTGAGGCTGTTCTTCATGCACCACCAGCCGGTCCAGGAATACCATACATGCCACAGACAGAATGGAGGTCAAAGCCCCTGTCCAGTTCATACCCATGTCGGCAAAGACCGTACCCACAGGTGTGGACCAGGATGTAAACAGATGAGAGAGCAGGGTGATCAGATCTCCGGTGCTGTTGGCACGGAAGAAGATCCAGGCAAAGGTAACGAGCACGCAGGTAATCGCCTGCTGATAGATCCGGAAACCAACGGATTCCCGGTTGATATGCATTTTTTCACACAGTTCCTGCCGCTTCTTCAGGGTCAGACCGCCGATTACCTGATAAGCACCGTGCAGGAAGCCCCAGATCACGAATGTCCATGCAGCACCGTGCCACAGACCGCTGACCAGGAATACGATCATCACGTTGAGCCAGCGTCTTGCCGGCGCACAGCGGTTCCCGCCCAGAGGAATGTACAGATAATCCCGGAACCAGGTGGACAGGGAGATATGCCATCTTGACCAGAATTCCTTGATGGTTTTCGCGGAGTAAGGACGGTTGAAGTTCTGCATCAGGTGAATGCCCATCATCCGTGCACACCCGATGGCAATGTCGGTATACCCCGAGAAGTCACAGTAGATCTGTACCGCAAACATGGCGGATGCCACGACGATACCCAGCCCTGTAGACGTTTCGGGACTGTTGTAGACTGCATTGACATAGGTTGCCAGCAGGTCAGCTACCACGATCTTTTTGAAGAACCCGGCCAGCATCCGTTTTCCGCCGGCAACAGCGTCATCCCAGTTCCATTTTCTTTCCTTATACAGCTGGGGGAGCAGATTGTCCGGCCGTTCGATGGGCCCTGCCACCAGCTGGGGGAAGAAGGTTACAAACAGGAAATAATACCCGAAGTGATGCTCGGTTTTGATGTCACCGCGGTATACGTCAATGGCGTAAGACAGGGTCTGGAAGGTATAGAAGGAAATCCCAACCGGCAGAATCAGCTGCAGTGTGGCATCAAATTCCGCCCCAAACAGAGCACCGATGGACATGGCGGTACCGGCCAGGAAGTTGTAGTACTTGAAGAAGAACAGCACGCCCAGAGATGTAATCAGCGTCAGTGTCAGACATAGTTTTTTCTTCTTCGGGTCGTCTGTTTTCTCAATCACCAACGAACAGATCCAGGACACTACCGTAGTGAACAGAATCAGGAAAAACAGCGGCGCACTCCACCACATATAGAACAGCAGGGAGGCCGCCAGCAGCATCATCCAGCGGTATTTATGGGGCAGCAGATAGTGCAGCAGCAGGACAATGGGATAAAAAATCAGAAAGTCCAGAGAATTGAATGTCATCTGTTATCCTCCTCTTCTGTTCTGTCCGCCGTCCGCTTGTCCGGCAGAAACAGCGCAAAGGCCAGCGCTGCCGTACAGGATATCAGCAGATACAGAAGCACATCTTCCAGTGCTGCGCCCGTCAGGAAAAATACCGTCAGTACAGCCGCATGCACCAGCCCGCAGACCCAGCCGAGCCAGGCGGCTTTCGGCAGCATGGTCACGGCCAGATGGAGGCCTATGGAAATCAGGTATACCAGAATCAGCCACGGGTGTTCACCAAGTATTGTCATGATTTACCCTCCTTTGCAAACTGCGCCAGAATATCTTCCGCCAGCTGACGGGTACGGATGCCCCTGCCCTCTTCGGCGGGATGGTAGTCGGAATTATACATCAGCCGGCCTTCCAGCATATAATCCCATATATAAGAGATCACCGGCACATGGAGTGTCTCCTTCAGCATATTGTCAAGTGTATCGTGGGTTTCCGTATCCCGGCTGTCATGCGCTACGGCATTGTAGTTGAACGGAGCAAAACTGAAATAGATCCGGCAGCCCGTTTCTTTCAGGATCCGGTCATGCATTACGTTCAGGTTCTCCAACCAGTCTCTGTTTATATGCCAGAACGATATCTGCACACCGAAGTAGGCATCTTTCGGGCCGTTGGGCATATCCAGTGTGATATCGCCGTTTTCGTCCACAGTGCTGCAGAAAATGTCGTAATCCAGCGGGGTCATGTATTCCCGGTAGCTGTTGTATTCCGACAGAGCATTCAGCACGTTGTGGTACAGCCCGATATCGTCCACATGGTACAGAAAATCGTAGCTGTGCTCGATGATCCGGTAGATGACCCAGAAGAAATAGGGATCGCCCATCTCTCCGCCGTATGCCGTTTCAGGCGCCTGCACAAGAATATCCTCACTGTCCAGATAATCCGCCACACCGTCCATGAAGAAGGACACACTGCAGGTTGCCACATTCCCGAAGTTGATTACGCTGTATTCCCCGCCCAGCAGTTCTTCCAGCAGAGGGGTATCCAGTCCGTAATAGGAGGAGGAACCGGAGCAGACCACCAGATTTTTCGTTTCCGTCAGGCTGTCTATGAGCAGTTTTTCCCACTTCCGGCAGAAAGTTGCGTCTTCATGATTGGAGAAGGTGGGATCCTTGACCGCACCCAGCCGCAGATGTTTCCAGTTATCTCTGTCGGCAAAGGAATCGTCCCGGATATACTTAATGGAGTCAAACAGATACAGCGTTTCCATCTGCACACAGTGCTGGAACGCACGGTCTTCCACCACCTCAACCGTTTTGGGAATCACAAGGGTGGTAAAGTTCTTGCCTTTCACAGCTCCGGCCGCAATCCGGGTCACGTTTTTGGTCCCAACCCGTTCCGGAATTACCAGCATATCGTCATCGCCGTTGTAGCCGGTAATGGTCATGCCCTGTCCGTTGTCCTCGTACCGGAAATCGGTAAGATCCGAGTATTTCGCCCAGATACAGTACAGGGTGGTCATCTCACCGGAGGGCGGGAACTTACCCCCGCAGGGAATCGCCGTGCCGGAACCGTCCGCTTTGGTGTTGTATTCCAGCAGAACATAGCCTTCTCTGACAAAAATATTCTTGTCCGCCAAAGTATTGGGGCAGGAATACACTGCCGTGGATACCTGATCGTAGTATGTATCGGAATCATAGCCGCTGACCGTACCGCCGTTGGCTTTATACTCGATCATATGGGTGGATTCATTTCCCTGCATTCCCCAGCCGCCGTAATCCTTGGTAGGTCCGGTCAGATTGTCGGATCCGGTGGAAGCAGGTGCGGATTCTTCCTCGGTCACAATGGGATAGAAGTTTCCGAACACTTCCCCCCGACCGGTGATGGTGTATTCCATGACAGAATTGGCTGACAGCAGTCTTCCGCCCTTGTCCATGGACTTATCCAGTGTCCAGCCGGCGAAGTAGTTTCCTTCGTGAGGCTCAGCAGTCAACACCACCTTAGCCCCGGGATAAAAGAAAAACTCATCCGTCCCCGCGGAAACACGTCCGCCGCCGGTAGCGTTATCCACAAAGAAT
Organism: Oscillospiraceae bacterium; assembly: GCA_015064285.1. Taxonomy (GTDB): domain Bacteria; phylum Bacillota; class Clostridia; order Oscillospirales; family CAG-272; genus UMGS1696. The sequence continues at coordinate 10,907 of SVSN01000085.1, forward strand.
TTCACCTTTTCGTCTGCGTCCGTGGCGATCATATTGACCGTAGCCGGGTAGTGCACCGCCGGAATGGTCAGCACACCGTCTGCCCAGACACCGCCGCCGTCCGCCTGTACGAAGTTGTATCCTTCTTCAAGCTGCACCTGAAAGACCGCATCTGAACCGGCAGGCACCATCACGGGGTTTTCGCTGAGTACGGTATAGCCCTCCGATTCCGTCAGCAGGATATCGACTGTATAGCTTTCCGTTCCGCCGCAGGAGGTCAGAGTCAGAGCTGCAAGAAGCGCCGACAGACCCACGCCGACAGACAGGAAAATCCGTTTTTTCATAAGGAAATCTCCTGAGCATTAAAATACACAGCTGATTTATGAAAAAAAGCGTACCGAACTACTGCGATACGCTTTTTCGCTGCAGGATTCCGGAAATCTCCGGTTATCCCTGTTATTATAGCAAATTTTCTGGAAAATTTCAACAAGCATCCTGAGATTCCATGGAATGCTTATATAAAATTTTGCCAACAGTTTTTAGGCAGTTTACCGACAGAATCAGCCGGCAGCATCGATCTGTTCCAGAGTCTTTTCGATCTTGGAAGCGATGGACTTGGATGCGGATGCCAGAGCGGAAGCGGGTTCCTTGTTGTTCAGAACAATACCTTCCACAGCGGAGGAGGAACCGAAGGCAAATGCCTGTTCCAGTTCATAGGCGCGGTTGTCGATAACCAGATCCAGCATTTCGATGGATTCTTCGTCACGCAGGTACTTCAGAGACAGAGCGGTTTCGTAGTATGCGGGACGGAGAATTTCACGGGACTTGGCAGACATTGCTTCCAGAATAAAGCCGGATTCTGCGGGATCCAGTGCGCTTACCGGAACAGTGGAGTAAGAACCAACGAACCATACAACGTTGCAGTAATCTTCCTGCTGTGCGTCATACTTGGGGCAGGGTGCAATACCGAAGTCGGTTTCCATTTCACGGAGACGGATAACCATCTGCAGGTTGGTGATCCAGAACAGGCCTCTGTTTTCTTCGAACATCTTGGTGGTCAGCAGGTGATAGCCGTCCTGGGAGCCCTTTTCGTGGTAGTTCAGAGACAGTCTGTCATCGGTCATGAATTCGGAAACATCCATCAGGATATCATATACCCGTTCGTTGCCTTCCAGATCAAAGTAAGGGATATCATCCTTGTCCTTATTGATCAGGTGGTAACCGAAGGTGATCAGCATAGCGGTTGCGTTTTCGTTCTGGGTCAGGTTGGCGATGGAGTCGTCCTTATCCCAGTCGCCGTCACCGTCCAGGTCAATGGAGGCGTCTTCGCACAGCAGCTTGTAGGTATCAAAGGTCCAGTTGTCTTCCGCAACATACTGGTAGGGAGATTCCACACCCAGATCGTTCAGCACTTCCAGGTTGATCATGGTACACCAGGTAGCGTCATTGTTCAGGGTGGAGATGTCACCGGAAACCATGTATACCTTGTTGGCAATGGACAGGTCGGCAATGGAGCGTTCGTCCCACCATTTCTGGCTGAGGTTCAGGTTATCCACTTCCTTCAGATCCATCAGATAACCGGACTGTACCAGAGAACCGGCAATGTTCAGCGGAGGCATGATCACGTCATAGGTGGTGTCACCGGACTGTACGGTGTTGCCGGCTTCGCTGAGCAGATTGCCGCTGTTCGGTGCGTATTCGGCAAG
>SVSN01000086.1 GCA_015064285.1 Oscillospiraceae bacterium
TGTACGATATGGACCGGTTCGATCCCGCAAAGATCCTGCCCATGTTCGGCAAGTACCATATCACCACCTTCTGCGCACCGCCCACCATGTACCGTATGCTGATCAAGGACGACCTGTCCGGCTACGATTTCTCCAGCCTGGAACACGCCACCACCGCAGGCGAAGCCCTGAATCCGGAAGTGTTCAAGCAGTTTGAATCCGCCACAGGCCTGCAGATCATGGAAGGCTTCGGTCAGTCCGAAACCACCTGCATGATCGGCAATCTGGCAGGCGCATCCCATAAGATCGGCTCCATGGGCAAGCCCTGTCCTATCTACGACATTCACCTGCTGGATGCGGACGGCGAAGAAGTGGCTGACGGTGAAAACGGCGAAATCTGTATCCGCGTGGCGGACGGCGCACCCTGCGGTCTGTTCATGGGCTACTACCGTGACGAAGAAAAAACGGCCGAATGCTGGCACGACGGCTACTACCACACCGGCGACCTGGCATGGCGGGATGAAGACGGCTTCCTGTGGTATGTTGGCCGGGCTGATGATGTGATCAAGTCCTCCGGCTACCGCATCGGGCCCTTCGAAATCGAAAACGTTATCATGGAACTGCCCTACGTACTGGAATGCGGCGTTTCCGCGGCGCCGGATGAAGTCAGAGGCCAGGTGGTCAAGGCGTCTATCGTGCTGACCAAGGGCACCGAACCTACTGAAGAGCTGAAGAAGGAAATCCAGAACTACGTCAAGAAGAACACCGCTCCCTACAAGTATCCCAGAATCGTGGTATTCCGTGACGAACTGCCGAAGACCGTATCCGGCAAGATCATGCGGAATAAGCTGTGATGCGATGCAAGGTAAGAAGTAAGAAGTAAGAGATAAGAAGTACAGACGGTATCCTACGGGGTATCGTCTGTTTTTTGCCCTTGACAACAGGCGGCACTTTCCTTATAATGGAGTCAGCCAAAGAAGCCGGGGGTACTTCTTACCTCTTCCTTCTTATCTCTTACCTGAACCAACGGAGGGTATCACTATGTATATCTGGACAAAATCGAGTGCTCATCGGGTATATCCAAACGCCAGACCCATGCAGGACGACTGCGGGATTCTGACACTGCAGTGCGGGAAAAATATGCACGTTTCCGGGCAGGTGCTGCTGCGGAATTTCCATGATTTCACCATTACCGGGATGGACATCACCGGGATCCCGGCAGATTGGTGCAGCTTTTACCGGCAGGAATGCATTACCTACAATGACGGTATGCCTTATCCCGACAAGCTGTCCGAAAATCTGGCGGGTGTGGTAAAGGCGTACTATACCCAGAGCCTGTGGACGGTGATCCATGTACCCGCCGGTGCGGATGCCGGACGCCTCCGGGGGGAAATCATTACCCATACTGCAGAACACGGTGATATCCGGGTTCCCGTCATCCTGGAAATCTATCCCGTGACCCTGCCCGAGCCGAAGGACGGCACCTATGCCCATGAATATTTCTTCCATTATAACGATATGTCCCTGGTGCATCCCGGCACCGAAATGTTCTCCGACGACTGGTGGAAGGTGATGACCGCATATGCCGAAGCCATGAAGACCCTGCGGGTGAACCATCTGGATGTGACCATGCGGGGACTGCTGGCGGGAGAGGGCACATACCGTACCGGCAAAACCACATGGCAGTTCAATTTCGACAGAGTGGACGCATTCCTGGAGCATTACCTGTCCCACGGCAGCTTCACCCGGATCGTGCTGGGTGCGCCTACGGTGCCTCTGACGGCGGACGGCTGCTGGGCCGTGGACGAAAACGGCGGTGATACCTGGTTCCAGACCCGCAGTGAAGACGGGGAAGCATGGCTCCGGGCGTATTTTGCCGCCATCAGTGAACATTTCACCGAAAAGGGCTGGTACGACATGACCCTGACCCACCTGTCCGATGAACCCCATGAAAGCGAAAACTGGCTGTGGCTCCGTGCCCTTCTGGCGGAAGAATGTCCCGGTATGCCCGTATCCGAGCCTATGGATACCTACGAACCTACCCTGGACATGGCGGAAGCCTGCGACGAGTTTATCCCCCGTCTGGAAGTATACGAACAGGGGAAGGACTACTACGACAAGCGGGTAAAGGCAGGCAAGCGGCTGTGGTGTTACTCCTGCTGCTTCCCGGAAGATCCCTGGTTCCTGAACAAGTTCATAGACCTGCCCCACCACTATGCCCGGCTGATCCACTGGGCCTGCTATGCAAACGGCATCACCGGCTTCCTGCACTGGGGCTTCAACTACTGGGGCGGGGAAATGTACGGTCTTGCGCCTATGGCACGCTTCAAGGGGGACGGGTTTATCGTCTATCCGGACGAGGAAAAGCATGGCGTGACCTTCTCCAACCGGGCGCTGGCTACCTGGGAAGGCATTGAAGAGTACGAACTGATGCGGATTCTGGAAAAGAAGCATCCGGGTGCTGTGAAAGCCGTCTGTATGGGTATGGCAAAGAACTTCCACGAATATGAAGCGGATCCGGGAGCACTGGAGGAAGCCAGACGGCGGCTGTTTGCACTGGTGTGACAGTGTGCGGCGGCAGCCAATGATTATATAATATGAAATTTCCACAAAAGCCCTTGACAAAACCGAACCTTTGTGGTATCATATCATTGCTTTAGCAAAGTAAAGTGAAAAAACATTATTCAATCAAGGAGATACACCATGAAAAAGATTCTCTCTATCGTACTCGCAGCCATGATGCTGATGGCATGCGTATCCTGCGGCGGCGCCAAGGTTGCTGACGTGGACGCTGTAAAGGCTGCCGGCAAGATGATCATCGGGATCACCGAATATGCTCCCATGAACTACAAGGATGAAAACGGCGAATGGACCGGGTTTGATACCGAATTTGCTGAACTCGTTTGCGAAAAGCTGGGTGTTGCCGCTGAATTTATCGTAATCGACTGGGATAACAAGATTCTGGAACTGGACTCCAAGGGTATCGACGCTGTATGGAACGGCATGACCATCACCGACGAAGTGAAGAACGGTATGTCCGTATCCAATGCATATGTTAAGAACGCACAGGTAGTGGTTATGGCCGCTGACGCTGTTGCAAACTACGCTGACGCCGCTTCCATGGCTGACCTGGCCTTCGCTGTTGAAGCAGGTTCCGCCGGTGAAGCTGCCGCTGCCGATGCCGGTCTGACCAACGTAACCGCTGTTGTGGACCAGGCTACCGCTCTGATGGAAGTTGCTTCCGGTTCCGTTGACGCCTGCGTTATCGACATCACCATGGCCAACGCTATGACCGGTGAAGGCACCAGCTACACCGATCTGGGCTACGCTGTAGAACTGACCACCGAAGAATACGGTATCGGTTTCCGCAAGGGCTCCGACCTGGCCGAAGAAGTAAACAAGATCATGGCTGACCTGATCGCCGACGGCACTCTGCCCGCTCTGGCCGAAAAGTACAGCCTGACTCTGGCAAACTGAATCTGAAAGAGCCGTCCGGCTCTGCAAATGCATAGACTGCACATATGTCCGCAGGCTGCGGTTGCCCGGTTTCGGGTCTGCCGTTTCCTGCGGCATATTGAATTTCACACTTTTTCCATGAGGTAAGCATAGATGTTCTGGTCTGTCACCCTGAGCCTGCTGGAAGGCTTTGGATCCACCCTGAAACTGTTTGGGCTGACGCTTCTGTTTGCCCTGCCCCTGGGACTGCTGATCTGCTTCGGTTCCATGAGCAAGCTTGAAATCCGCTTCAGATTCCGTGGCGGATACTGTGCCTTCCGTCCTATCAGCGCACTGATGAAAACCTTTGTCTGGATCATCCGCGGAACGCCGCTGATGCTGCAGCTGATTGTGATGTATTATGGGCCGGGTCTGATTTTCAATCTGCCCCTGCTGCCCCGTTTTTCTGCGGTGCTTCTGGCGTTTGTCATCAATTACGCCTGCTATTTCTCCGAAATCTACCGAGGCGGGATCGAAAGTATCTCCAAGGGACAGTACGAGGCCTGTCAGGTTCTGGGCATGACCAAAACCCAGACTTTTGTGCACGTAGTGCTGCTGCAGGTGATCAAGCGGATCGTTCCCCCCATGAGCAACGAAATCATCACGCTGGTGAAGGACACCTCCCTTGCCCGGATTATCTCCGTATACGAAGTGATCTGGCATGCGCAGGCGTACATCAAGAGCGCCGGTCTGATCTGGCCTCTGTTCTACACGGGTGTGTACTACCTGATCTTCAACGGCCTGCTGACGATTCTCTTCGGCTGGCTGGAAAAAAAGATGGACTATTTCAAGAACTGAGTGAGGTATATACATATGGCAATCAAAGTCGGTATTCTGGGCACCGCCCACGGGCACGTTATGAATTACGGCAGGAAATGGATCGAAAATCCCCAGTGGAATATAGAACTGGTTGGGGCGTGGGATCACGACAAGGCACGTCTGGAAGCCAATGCAAATGCGCTGGGCATCGGTAAGTATGATACCCCCGAAGCGCTGCTGGCAGAGGTGGATGCGGTTGTGATTTCCTCCGAAACCTCCAACCATGTGACCCTGACCGAGCTGGCTGCCGCTGCCGGGAAGGATATCATCTGCTACAAGCCCATGGCACTGACTCTGGAAGAAGCGGACCGCATGGTTGCCGCTGTGGAAGCTTCCGGTGTCCGGTTCACACTGGGTTATCAGATGCGCGTTGACCCCCAGAACATCAGAATGAAGGAACTGGTACACGACGGCACCATCGGCAGTATCTGTCACTACCGCCGCCGTCACGGTCTGTCCACCCACACCTGGGGCAATTTTGAAAACGCATGGCACGCACAGGAACACTACAACAGAGACATTTTCGCGGACGACAGCGCCCATCCCATCGACATGATCAACTGGATGTTCGGCGTGCCGGAAACCGTTTCCTGCGAAATGACCACCATGGTGAACCAGAAGGTAAAGAACGACAACGGCGTGGCTCTGTTCCGGTATGCCAACGGCATGATTGCGGAAATCACCTGTTCCTTTACCTGCACCGCTTCCGAAATCACCACCGAAATCTACGGTACCAAGGGTTCCATTCAGCAGTACTACGGTGACGCTGTATCCACTGCGCTCCCCCGTCCCGCCGGTCAGCCCGGTCTGAAGTACTGGGTGGTGGGCGACAAGGACTGGACCGACAGCGAAATCCCCAGCCCCGCGGCCCATGGCGAACGGATCGGCGCACAGGGCGAATTCTTCGCACAGTTCCTCCGGGGTGAGCGCGGCCCCATCTGCTCCGTTTACGAAGCCCGCGATTCCCTGAAAATGGTTCTCGCCTGCTACGTTTCCGCCCGGGAAGGCCGCCGTGTCCGCATTGACGATCCCTGCCTGTACGACATTCTTTGATCGCCTTTTCTGGGGGGGGGATGCGTTTTCTGGGAGATCTTTTGAAAAAGATCCCCCAGGCCCCCTCAAAACTTTAAACATGGGTGTGGCAGGATATAGTTTCTGCAATTCCATCTGCACAGGGCGTTGAGTGATCCAAGACCTGAGGAATAGTGGAGCGGGCTCGCAGGCACCGCACCTGCTCGCCGTAGCCGGTTTCCGATTGCGGGATGTGATTTGGTGCAGACTGTTTTTGATACTGTTGACATAACGACCAGTTTTCGATAGTATAAATTTGAACCCAAAGAAGTGTCCGAGCTTGGCCGCTCAACTACACAGCCCAAACTAAGCAGCGCGCCGCCGCTTATTCCACCACTCTCCCGCTGATGCTCCACTACCAAACCCGAACAGCCCGATACCGCACGTCCCTGCTGTCAGATCAGAGCGGCTCTGCCTGCACCGCACAAAACCGCTGTAATAGTTTTAAAGTTTTTTGCCAGGCTTTTTTTCAAAAAAGCCGCGTCTCTCCCTCCAAAACTACTGCACCTACCAAATCACTGTAAACAAACTAGGAGAAACCTATGCCAATACTGGAAGTAAAGGATTTCCGCAAGCGCTTTGGAAATGTGGAAGTTCTGAAAGGGATTGATTTCACGCTGGAGAAGGGTGAAGTGCTGGTGATCATCGGCTCATCCGGCAGCGGGAAGACGACCCTGCTGCGCTGCCTGAACTTTCTGGAAACGCCGGATACCGGTACGATGAAGGTGGGCGGCGAAACGCTGTTTGATGCGGCGGAAATGAAGAAGCTGACCGACAAAGAGATCCGGATGCGCCGGCTGCATTTCGGGCTGGTGTTTCAGTCGTTCAACCTGTTCCCGCAGTATACGGTGCTGAAGAACGTCACGCTGGCATCGGAACTGCTGGAAGGCGAGCGGCTCAGGGCGGAAAAGGCATCTCACGAAGAGAAGACAAGAACCATGGACGCCATAAAGGAACACGCCATGGAACTGCTGGCTACGGTAGGGCTTACGGATAAGGCAGAGAGCTATCCCTGTCAGCTTTCCGGCGGCCAGTGTCAGAGAGTTGCCATTGCCCGCGCTCTTGCCCTGTCTCCCGATATCCTGTGCTTTGACGAACCCACCTCTGCCCTTGACCCGGAACTGACCGGTGAAGTGCTGCGGGTTATCCGGGAACTCAAATCCACCGACCGTACCATGATCGTCGTTACCCATGAAATGGCCTTTGCCAAAGGGGTGGCCGATAAGGTAATCTACATGGCCGACGGCGTGATTGAGGAAATGGGTACCCCCGAGGAAGTCTTCGACCATCCGAAGAGCGAGAAGACCAAAGCGTTCCTGGGCGCCGGAAAAGAATTTCAGATCTGAAAAAAGTCCTGTCATACGGAAACGTACGGCAGGATTTTTTCTTTGGAAAATTACGGGAAAACGGGAACAAAATTATGCTTGCATTCGTCATAAGAAGTACCAACACACAAGGGGGATGTGAATATGAAGAAAATCATGGTGCTGTGGCTGGCGATGCTGATGCTTGCCGGGCTTGCCGGCTTTGCCGGGTGTACGGCGGATACGGATACGGAAACCGGTGGAACGGCAGCCATACAGGAAACCGAACCGGAGACAGCGGAAACAGAGACAGAGGCACCTGTGATTCCGGAGGATGCGGAAGTGAGAGAGGAAACAGAAACCGTGGAGCCGGAGGCACAGGCACCGGAGACAACCGATATATCCGCAGAAACCGGCGAAACCACATGGTATCTGTACCGGTATCAGAACGGGTATATCACTACAGAAACAGAACTGCTGGAAGATCCGGCATATACCGGCAGGAAATACATCGGTACATACACTACCCGTACAGCAGAACCGCAGTTTGATTCTGTGGGCGGTAAACTGGTCATTGGCGAGCTGGGACAGTGGATAGTGTACGATCCCGAAACGGAAACCAGTGAACCCGTTACCGTGCCGGAAGGGGTACAAACAGTATACATCCGCCTTCATCCGGAAACGGGAGAAATGCTTGGCAGTATTATTTCGCTGGATGGAACCGGATATGCATGGTGTTCGCCGAAGGGTGTACCGCTGACGGAATATCGGTTCACCGGAATCGGCCAGTATGACAGCGATAAGTACCTGATCGGTTCGGAAGATATACCGGAAACAGCGGACGAATATGACTACCGGAACTGGATTATTGACACCCAAACCGGGGAATGCCGGGAGATCGGCTGGAATGGCGTTGAGGTGCTGGAAAAGGGAGATGTCACCTTCTTCAAGTGCAATGACTGGTATGATACCAGCAGCAATGTTATAATCCTGCGGGAAGATCTGACCCCGATCCGGGAAGAACGGTTTTTTGAAGCGGAGCTGCTGCCCGACGGACGGCTGCTGGGCATTCCCATGACGGAGGATAATGCTTCTGCTGATTATTTTGAAATCTACGACAGCCGGGGCAGCCTGCAGTTTACCAGCCGGGAATACGACAGTGTGATCTGCCTGGCGGGAGAATATATTGCAGTGAACAACGGCGGCAGGCTCTGTCTGGCAGATGCGGGGGACAATCTTCTGGTGGATTTTGCCCCGTGGACGGAGGATATGTTTATGCACTTCATGTTGTCCGGGTATGTCGCTGACGGAAAGGATCTGCAGCACGAAAGCGTGGAGGATCCGTACCGGTATCATTATTACGAACGGAATGAAGCCGGGGAGTATGTATCTGCCGAAACCGACCGGTATCCTGCAGGTGTATATCTGCTGACCGAAGACAATGCAGTGGACAACGGTGTCACCGGCAGGGCCAGAGAGTATTTCTGGAATCCCGAGACGGGCCTTGTGGGAATGCTGGCCTTCGGGGAAGTAGGCGGATACGCCAAGCCTGTGCTGTATCTGTACCCCGCAGAAAAGACCGATGTGACTGTCACTTTCTCCCGTCCCGAGCTGCTGACGACGGTATACCCGGCTTACAGAGGCGGCTGGCAGGTTACAGTTTTACCGGACGGTACCATGACGGATGCCAGAGGCAGAGAATACTATGCCCTGTACTGGGAGGAATCCGGTTATGTTCCCGTGGACTTTTCCACCGGTTTCTGTGTGGCCGGGGAAGACGCGGCGGCCTTCCTGGAAGAAAAACTGGACGCACTGGGCCTGAGCAACAGGGAAGCCAACGAAATGATTATGTACTGGCTGCCCATTCTGGAGAAAAACGCCTATTCTCTGGTATATTTCGAGCTGACACAGTCCCGTGAAGCGTACAACCGGCTGCAGATATCCCCCATGCCCGACAGCCTGCTGCGGATTGCCCTCCATATAAAGGCGGCAGACGGGCCTGCGGCAATCCGGGAGCAGCGCCTGCCCCGGTGGGAAAGAGAAGGTTTTGCTGCCGTGGAATGGGGCGGCGTGATCCACGAATAATCCTTGCAAAATCCACGCGGCCGTGCTATAATATCAGAAGAGAATCCGCAGAAAGGAAGGACATTCCCATGAACAGAGAAAGCATCACCCGGCTGGTGCAGTGTATCGTTGTCCCGTTTGTGGGGATGTTTGCGGCGGGAAGACTGACCGGCTGGCTCCTTGCCCGGCTTGGTGCTGCCGATTGGGTGACCGATTTCGGCAGTTTCCTGGCGGCGGCCCTGATGGCGGCGTTTCTGTACCGCTGTCTGGATCCGGCCGGCTGGGAAAGCGTGTTCCATGAGTCTGTGGGAGAACCCTGCAGCCTGCCGCTGGCGTTTTGTCATGTGGGGTACAGCCTTCTCTGGCTGATGGGGATTATGTCGGCGGTGAGCGCACTGTTTCCTGTACCGGCGGAGGAGAACTCCAGGCTTCTTGCGGGCTCCGTGCTTTCGGCGGTATTGGTGCATCCTCTGCTGGAAGAGTGGCTGTTCCGGCGGGTATTTCTGGCACGGCTGCTGGATCTGGCGGACGGCGAAAGACCGGCGGCGGAGATTGTTCCGGAAAGCGGAGAGGCTGCTGCGGAAAAACGAAAATATACTAAGGCGGGGATGCTGTTTGCGGTACTGACCCAGGCGGTACTGTTTGCCCTGATGCATGCCGGCGGCGGTTCCATGCTGTACGGCTTCGGCGGCGGCGTGGTGCTGGGCATCCTGATGCTGCGGACAGGCAGACTTTGGGTGCCGGTGGCTGCCCATATGGCTGTCAACCTTCGTTCGGTTCTGTGGCCCATACTGCCCGGTTCGCTGACTTTCGGCGTGGATCTGGTGCTGATCGGCATCGGTGTGCTCTGCGGGTGCTGTTTCTGGATTGCCAGAGTCCGGCAGATGCGGTCCTCGGGGAAAGGGGAGAACAGATCATGACCAGACAGGAATGTATCAAAGCCATTCTGGAAAAATATCCCCCCTGTACGGCTGACGCGGAAAGAGCGGACGAATACTTTATGTCCTGTGCGCTGGAACTGGCAGAGGCAGGAGCGGCGATGGGCGAGGTGCCGGTGGGTGCGGTGCTTGTGAAGGACGGCGCAATTCTGTGTGCCGACTATAACGGCCGGGAAGAGACCAAAGACGCTACGTACCACGCTGAGACCTCCGTGATCCGGCAGGGATGCGGGCGGCTCGGCGGCTGGCGGCTGACGGGCTGTACGCTGTATGTGACGCTGGAACCCTGTCCCATGTGTGCCGGTGCTGTCTGGAATGCCAGAATCTCCCGGGTGGTGTATGGGGCAAAGGACGCCAGAGCCGGCGCCATGGGTTCTGTTTTCAACATCAATAGTTATCCGGTGAACTGGAAGCCGGAAGTGTGCACCGGCGTGCTGGCAGACAGATGCCGTGCCGTTATGCAGGAATTTTTTGCAGGAAGACGCCGGACACAGGCGTGAATTCAATAAAAGAGGATACAGATCATGCTGAATACCATTCATACACAGGTAAAACTGGCCGCAGAGTCCCTTCTTTCCACGGCACATCTGAGCAGAGGCGATATTTTCGTAGTAGGTTGTTCTTCCAGCGAAATCATCGGCTCCAAAATCGGTTCCAATTCTTCCCCGGAAGTGGCCAATACCGTTTTTTCCGCTCTGATGGAAGTGCTGTCTCCGGCCGGAATCTGGCTGGCTGCCCAGTGCTGCGAGCACCTGAACCGTGCTATTGTGATTGAACGCAGTGCGGTGCCGGGAGCGGATATCGTCAATGTGGTTCCCCAGCCCAAGGCAGGCGGTTCTTTCGGTACAGCAGCCTACAGAGGCTTTGTGCATCCGGTGGTGGTGGAAAAAATCCGTGCGGATGCAGGACTGGATATCGGCGGTACCCTGATCGGTATGCACCTGAAGGAAGTGGCCGTGCCTGTCAGACTGCCCGTACAGAACGTGGGCGAAGCCATGCTGCTGGCAGCCCGTACCAGACCCAAATTCATCGGCGGCAGCAGAGCCGTATACGATGAAGACCTGCTGTGATGCTGTGGGAGAACTTTGCAGTACCAGAACGGAATACGAAGACCTCATACGGTGCGCCGCAGAGGTCTTTTTGTTTCCCGCACACAAAAAAGCCCTCCTCTGGGTCACCACAGGAAGGCTTTCTCTGTATATTTCTGATTTTTACTTCTTGCTTGCCAGTTTTGCCTTTTCTCTTTCCGGCATGGGCTTTTCGGGGATTTCTCCGGCTTTCTGCAGGGCAATCTTGGTCAGCAGAGGACCGGCCAGCTCATACACCAGCACGGCGAACAGGCAGATGTTCCGGATGATGGTACCGGGAGCGCCAAGGCTCATGGCGGTCAGGGACATACCGAGAGATACACCGGCCTGGGGCAGCAGCGTGATGCCCAGATATTTCTGAATGGTGGGCTCACAGTGGGTAAAGCCGGCGGAAATCCGCGCACCCAGAATTTTACCGAAAGACCGGAACAGGATGTACACCACACCGGCCAGAATGATTGCCCAGTCGGCGAATACCGCAAAGTTCAGGTCAGAACCGCTGAGTACGAAGAACAGCACCATCAGCGGGCCTGTCCAGCGGTCGATCCGTTCCATCAGCTCTTCGGAGAAGTCACACAGGTTGCAGAAAATGGTACCCATGGCCATGCAGACCAGCAGGGTGGAGAACCCGACGGTTACCGGGCCGATGGAGAAGTGCAGCTGGGACAGGGCCACAGCCAGGAATACAAAGGTAACGGAAATGCTCAGACGCTTGCTGCGGGAGTAGAAGAATTGCTCCGACCAGTGGAACGCCAGACCGATCAGGGCGCCCAGGCCCAGAGAAACCACTACTTCCACAATGGGATCCACCAGTACGGAAACCATATCCACATGGCCGCTTTCCAGCGCCCGGGCAATCCCAAAGGACACGGCAAATACAATCAGCCCCACCATGTCGTCCAGTGCCACAACGGGCAGCAGCATCCGGGTCAGAGGACCGTCGGCTTTGTACTGCTTGACAACCATCAGTGTGGCGGCGGGAGCTGTGGCAGTGGCGATGGCACCCAGGGTCAGCACAGCGGACAGAGGCAGCTTTTCCGGCATCAGCAGATGCAGGCCGAACAGCGCCAGATCCACAAAGGCAGTCGCTACCAGTGCCTGGAAGATAGCAATGACTACGGCTTTTTTACCGACCTTTTTCAGGGCTTCCACACGGAATTCGTTCCCCATGGTGAAGGCGATAAAGCCAAGGGCCACGTCAGACAGAATCTTGAAGGATTCCACATTTTCCAGAGAAATAAACCCGATTCCTTCCACACCGATCCGTCCCAGACAGAAGGGCCCGATCAGGATCCCGGCTACCAGATAGGCCGTTACGGCAGGCAGATTCCATTTTTTGGTCACACGGGACATCATCAGCCCCGCAAACAGGGCAATGGACAGTGCAAGCAGCGTCTGCATAATATTGTCATAACCTTTCATACGTTAAAATCGGCGGAGAACCAAACCCCCGCCAGTATAAGAGTATACCGCTTTTCAAAGCTTTTTGCAAGAGAAATAACGGGGAATTTATAAAGGAAATATGACAGGAATATGGCGAAACTGCACAAGCGGTGCATTGTCAGAAGAAAAAGTCTGCCCCTTTGGTGAGCAGACCTTTCCGGTTTATTCTTCTACAGATTCCAGTGCTGTGTACAGCTTTTCGATGGCCTGGTTTGCCTGCTTTTCATACTTGGCGTACCAGGAAGCATAGTCTGTGGATTTCTGGTTGATGACCAGCTGGC
>SVSN01000087.1 GCA_015064285.1 Oscillospiraceae bacterium
TTCCCATCCCATATGTGCTTGGGTCTCTGTTGTCGGTTCTGCTCTTTGCCATCCAGTACACCATCTGCATTCTTCTGGCAAGCCGGTACTGGCACAAGCATCGTCTCCATGCTACATCCGACAAACCCAATTCCCCTTAACATAAGAGGTATACAATATGCCATACGAAGCTCTTATCTTCACCGGCGGAGACTGGTGCGCGGACAAGTGCCGGGATCTGCTGGCGGAATACAATGGAAACACCCGGCCTGCCCTGATTCTTGCGGCAGACAGCGGATATAAAAAAGCCCTCGCGCTGGACATCGTGCCGGATCTGCTGGTGGGGGATTTTGATTCCATGGACAAGCCGGAGGATCTGCCGGAAGGGACGCAGATGTACGTTTCTCCCTGTGAAAAAGACGACACGGACACCATGCTGGCCTGCTCTCTGGCCGTGGAAAAAGGCTGTACTTCCCTTTTGATTCTGGGCGGTACCGGCGGCAGAGCGGATCATGGGCTGTCCAACATTCTGTATCTGGAATCCCTGCGGAACCGGGGTGTGGATGCCCTGCTGACCGATGGAGAAAACCGGATCCGGGTACTGCGGGACGACACCGTGACCCTGCCGGACAGAGGCGGATACTTCTCTGTCATGAGCCTTTCGGACACCTGCAGAGTCACCCTGACCGGCTGCAAATACCCCCTGACAGACGCGCTCCTGCGGCGTGAGATGCCTTATGCAGTCAGCAACGAGGTTCTGCCGGGCGGCACGGCTTCTGTGAATGTCAAGGGCACGGCTGTGGTAATGGAAACGGTAAAATAAGCACAGCCTTTGCCCCCTGTGCATATCCTGTAAATGGAAGCCATTGCAGGAGGAGGCACACATGAAGGTTGTAATCTGGAAAAGCCCGCGTTTTGCGGTGCCGTTTCTGCGGAAGTTTTTCCGCCTGAACCGAAACTGACATACAAAAAAGAGCTTGCAGCGTGCAGGCTCTTTTTTAATTTGTTTTATGCATCTGTACCTGTCATTCTGGCAGGAAGTACAGACAGGTACACCGTTATACCTACCAGCCCAAGCCAGAATCCCATATACAATCCGGCAAACAGAAGCAGCGGCGGCAGATCATGGCCCGGTTTACAGCAGAGCACCGTGACAGCACATCCGAGCAGACCGACAATGCCGGTCTCCAGTGCAATATTGCGCTTCAGGCAATGGCTTCTGTGTTCACACATCGTTTTTCTGCGGAATGTATACACGGTCCAGCAAGCCATACCGACAGCCATCAGCAGAAGAATTCCCGTACCGGGATATACGATCCGCAGATCCTCCAGATACCTGTGATATATGTTTTCCGGATAACGCCCTTCAAACTGCAGAAAACGGATGGCTACATCGATTTCTTCTTCCCACTCTATATACCAGGCCAGCGAGCCGATCCCCAGAATGGCCCATCCCGTCCACAGCAGCTTATGAGGAATCTGCCGGATACGCTGCCGGATCTGCTTTCGTTTGTCCCAGAAGAAAAGTGAAAAACCCGCAATCAGATACAGCGGACAGGCAAGCCACCCCCAGTAACCGCCTCCTTTGATGGAAAAAGAATCCGACAGGATCAGAATATACAGATGCATCAGGAATCCCTGCATATGCCGGATCCCCTGTATCATACACAGGGCACCGCAGATTTTCCGTATTATAACATAATCCAGTACGGTTCTACCAGGCGGTTGAGAAAACTGTGTTTCTTTTTCCGGAATACCCTCATCAGTCTGCGTCTCTTCTCTGCCCCGTACCAGATAATCCATGCTCACGCTAAACAGTTCACAAAGACCGATCAGCTTATCGATATCCGGCACAGAACCATCGGTTTCCCATTTGCTGACTGCCTGTCTGGTCACATCCAGTGCATCTGCCAGCCCTTCCTGAGACATGCCCCGTCCCAGCCGCAGTGCTTTGATTCTTTCTCCCAGCGTCATGCATCCATCTCCTCACCGGTAATTTGTGCCTTCAGTATACCATATTCAACGGTTCTTGTCCACCAAATGTGCGTTTCTGTTTGTCAACTGCCGTTTGCGGTTCCGGAAAAGAAAAAATCTCCTGTCCGTAGAGTGTTTTTTCACCCTTTGACAGGAGACCATATTCAGCTCCGTTTACCACAGCTTTACCAGCAGCATACAGAAAACCAGCAGGATGCCAAGGAAGGAAAAGTTGACAGCGGAGAAGCGGGCCATATAGTGACCGGCTTTGCCCGGGTTGTGGCTCATGTATTCCCGGAAGGTAATCAGGCTGGCCAGAGAAGCAATGATGGTGCCGGCGCCGCCGATATTCACACCCAACAGCAGCTCCTGCCAGTTTTCGGTGAACCGGGACAGCAGGATAGCAGAGGGCACATTACTGATGAACTGGCAGGACAGGGTGGATACCACCAGCACGGATTTGTCCAGCAGAGCCGCCATGAACTGTTCCACAGCGGGAATTCTTGCCATGTTGCCGGAGAAAATGAAGAAGCACACAAAGGTGAACAGCAGGGGATAATCCACAGCAGTCAGGGCTTTGCGGTCCATGAACAGCAGTGCGGCAGGAATTACAATCAGACCCAGCCAGTAGGGCAGCGCCCGGAACACGATAGCAATGGAAAAGGCGAACAGCAGCAGATACACTGCCGTACGTCCTTTGGGCAGTACGATACCGGATTCGGCGATGGTCAGCTTTTCCTTAGGGAAGAACAGACAGCACACGGTAATCATGGTCACGGCCAGCAGGAAGGGAGCGATCATAACGCCCATGAAATCCACTGTGGGAATGGCAAAGCGGGAGTAGAGATACAGATTCTGGGGATTGCCGAAGGGAGTCAGCATACCGCCTAGGTTGGCCGCAATGTTCTGCAGAATGAACACATAGACCATGTACTGTTCCTTCCCGGTTGTGTGGAGCACAATATATCCCAGAGGCAGGAAGGTCAGCAGTGCCATATCGTTGGCAATCAGCATGGAACCGATGAAGGTGATGTACACCAGCGCCAGCACACTCCGGCGGAGATTCCCGGTGACGGACACGATCTTTTCGGCGATGCAGGTAAAGAAGCGGATATTCCGCAGGGCGCAGACCATAGCCAGGGTACAGAACAGGCAGGTCAGGGTACGGGTATCAAAATAGGTCAGGTACGTCAGATCCGGCGGAACAATGACAGATGTGACAAGCGCCAGCATGGCGGCAATACAGAGCACGGTATTTTTCCGGAGGAAGGAAATGATGCCCTGTCCGATCCGGGGCAGTGAAGGAAGCCGGGGCGCTCGCAGAGTATGGTTCATATATGGCGGATCTCCCTGAACAGTAAAGTAGCCATGCCGGAAAACAAAACAACGGCAGGCCCAAACGTACATAAGTATATACCATTTGTGCCGCCGCTGCAATAGGCAATCGGGAGATTTTTATAAAATTGAAAGGAAGTTTTTGGTGATTCTGACGATGGCTATTTTTTTCTTTGCTTCCCCTGAAAACTGTTGTACATCGCATAATCCTTCTCTTTGTGGGAAGGAATCTTTTTCATTTCCGCATCAGGCATGGCATCTCTTTCCGCTGCTTCCGTTTCGTGTTCCTTATACCGCTGCCGCAGCCATTCGTATTCCTTCTGCCCGTCGTTCCATGCCAGTTTATACATAAGAAAAACAAACGGCAGGTAAGTAATGACCAGATACAGCAGATAGAATAAAGGATACAGTAGCCAGGATGAAACCGTTACCATAGCCCAGTTGGTCTGCCCTGCCCCAGAACCGTACAGAGGTGTCAGATACAGCCATTCTGTCAGAAACCAGCTGAATGGTGCAAATATCTGTCCCCACGGCGTTGTACCAAACGTAATACAGCTTAGCACCATCCGGATCGCTTCTCCCGGCAGGATCATCCGTACGCAGGAATGTACCCACACTTTCCAGTTTCCCTCTTTATACTGTTCCGGCACATCATACCGTATGTATTTATACAGCACATACATAGGTACCAGAAATGAAACCGGCATCAGATACCCGCGGATCATATAATAATAGTTGCCTGTGATCATCCGGAAAAGCAGCACAGTACACACCTGTGCCGCATTACAGACAATAGCATAAATCCAGGGCCTCGGCGGTTTATAGTGAGACTGCAGTTGTTCGTTCATGGGGCACCTCTCACTTCAAAAGAGGCTTGCGGCACCAGTGGCATTTCTTTTTGTCCGCATTCGTAAACCGACCACAGTTGGGGCAGAAGATATCCTCCGTACGCTCCGCTTCGTCCGTCAGGTTAATGGGAAATTTCAGGCATTTCAGCTTCCATACCTCATCGCCCATGTGGTAATAATTTGTGGCAATTTTGTACTCCTGTCCTTCGAGGAAGACGATTTTTTCACTGCCTTCTTCGGTACGGAATGTGATGTGCAGATGGGTCAGAAGCCTTCTTGTACGGCCGCTTATCCGAAGTTCTTCCACATCTTTCATCTGCACGACAGTACCCTTCCAGTTCTTCTCCGCCCATTTTTCATGGATCTTGGGCCAGACAAACGGAACAACCAGCGGAATGGTAAAGGCAATGGCCGAGGGATGGGTCAGGGGACGCTGCCAGAGCTGACAATATCCCAGCCACAGGATCACAACAAGCAGCCAATACAGGACAGTTTTTATAATGGATGCGATAAGGGCGTTGTTGCCCATCTGTACTGCCGCTTCTTCCGTGCGCTTTTTCATGGTGTCTGTCTCCTTTATCAGTTGTTATTTCCAATTCCGGCCGCCCGGATGACATAATATATCCATCAGCCGGACTTTACCCTCACCGTTCACCAAACGGATCATGCTTTCTTTCTGCACCCACAGGGAACCCAGAGTAAACACGCCCATCACAACAATCCAGCTGACCACAGCGGAAAGAATGGGAATCCGGGCAAGGTTCATAGGAGGCAGAACAAATACCGGGATGAAATTGGCTGTCTGACTGTCGATCATCGGAAGAAGCCGCATAACATCACCGATCACGGCAACAATCCCATACAGTATTGCCGCCAGCAGGCCATCCTCTCTGTAAAACCGTTTCAGAAATGCACCCGCATCATAGGCATCCATCTGCGCTTCTTCCAGAAAAGCATTGTTGGCACGGCGGATCACCGTAGCGGGCATGGCAAACAGATAACAAAGGGTGAGCCACAGGGAGAAATACCATTTGTCAGGCAGATTCTCCACTTCGACGATCTGTACAAGCAGAAGATTGGTGACAAAATAGATTCCCAGATACAGCAGAGTACAGAGAAAACCGCCGAGCAGAAGATTGGTGATACGGGATGACAGGTTTTTCATGGAATTGCCTCCTGAATTATAGCTATTATAGCATACAGTTTTCATCCTGTAAAGTTTTATTTCCTATCTGTTTTCGTAACTTGAGGTGTCAGTTCCGTTCTGCACCACTTGCACCAGTGCTTCCCCGCTCCGGTCATCTGACCGCAGGAGGGACACACGATCCCGTTTGTCAGATCCATGGGCAGCTTAACCGGGAAATTAAAGCCGCCTGCCACAAATACGGTGTCGCCTTTCTCATAGTAAGGCCCGCCGGATTCACCTGTGATGTTGGGATGGATCAGAACCATCTTGAAGCTCTCGCCCCGCTCCGGCTGCAGCCACAGGGTCATCACATCCGCCACGTTGCTGTCCGCCATGTTGTTCTTCACCCGTTTTTTCGAAGGCAGGTCATACCATTTCAGCGGCACATCCACCGCCACGATTTCCTTTATCACCACAGCATAGCCGGTATATCCGAACAGGTACCGATGAAGCTTATACGGAATAAAAGGCAGTACCATCAGCAGGGCAAAGATAAACGCCCCCGGATCGGTGAAAGGTCTTTTGAAAAAATACATATAGGCAAACCACAGCCCAAACAGCCCTCCCCACCACAAAAGGGAATACACCACCGCCAGCACCGTTTTTTTCCGACTGGAACGACGCAGCGCCGCTTCTGTCTGCTGATCCATTCTTTCCATTTTCGCTTCACTCCTCCCGAATGTCTGACGCGCCGAAAAGCGTCTTTTGGTTACTCGATCGTTTCTCGAGTTTTATTTTCACGGTCACTTGAACTTTTCTTGTGACCATTATACCCGATTAAAAGGAGCCTGTCAAGGGATATCTGCAAAAAAAGAAACCGGATTCGACAGTTTTGTAAAACCTCACAAAACTACCGTTCCGGTTTGGTGGTTTTCAACAGTCAGAATCGGATTTCCCCACCGGCTGCCTCCAGAAATCCCTTCGGACAGCAGGCGAAACGCAGATTACGGTAAGACGCAGGTGTCATCACCCTGGACAGCACCGGCAGTACATCGGTCAGGTGGTTTTCCCGCCGTCCGATCACGGGGTCCGTCAGCAGGACAAAACCGAAATCGGTGTACAGCTTCATCGCCCGGAAGCTGGCGGGCTGGGTGTGCAGAAAGACTTCGCCGTGGTGGTTTTCCAGCGTTTTTGTCAGGATCGCCCTGCCCAGTCCTCTTCCCTCATACAGGGGATGCACCTTGAGCCAGTGGACAGTTTCGTACCCGGGGTACGCTTCCCACAGCGTGCAGGATGCCGCAAGGGTTTCTCCGTCGTACAGCAGATGCCAGCGGTCCGTGAAATTCTCTGCCAAAGGCTCATAAACCCTGCGGTAGTATGACAGCAGATATTCCCGTTCTTCCGCGGAACCGGCCATCTGCAGATCAATCCAGTCATCCAGCAGAGCCGGAGAAAAAGACCGGTACCGGAAGCCGTCCGGCAAAGGGGCAAAGGCATCCCGGACAGGCTGTTCGCACCACATGAACAGATTCGCTTCCGGTATTTTTTCCATAACAGTTCCTTTCCGCCGAACGCAAAAGGCAGATTTATTCGTGGACGCCGCCCTCTTCCAGTGCCCCTTCTTCGTCGCCCATGTATTCCCGGACGCCGACATACCGTGCAGACCGTTCTTCCTCTACCTGATTGGACAGCAGGGTGCGGATTTCCTTGCTGTTTTTGATCCGTATGATATCAAACTCCGGTGCGGTTTTGTCCGCCGTACAGCAGTGAATGGTACCAAGGCCGAAAATCCTTTCCTCCAGTGTCCGCCGCAGGGTAATGTCCAGAATCCGGTACAGGCGGATTTCTTCCTCTTTGATATTGAAAAAACCGGTTTTGATAAACAGTTTGGTTTCGGTCAGGGTATAAACCGTGAACGAAAGGGGCAGACCGAAGAGAGTACGTTTTCTTTCCCGCCACAGAACAGTTTCCATGATTGCCTCCTTCACGATACCAGCACAGCACCGATCCGGATCGCTGTGCCTTCCGATTCTTCCGCTTTTGTTTCCGCTACGGTGATGGTAACGGTATGGTTTCCATGAGGCAGGTACCGTGCTGCAAACGCAGCGCCTGCCCGGTTGAAGCTCTTGCAGTAATGATCCCAGCTGCGCATGGACACCGGTTCACCGCCGTCTACCTGCACGGTTACATCGCCGGAATCCTTCGCCAGCATCCAGTAGAAGCCCAGATTCTCACCGGTGAAGGTAAAGGTCAGCTTTGCCCCCGGTTCCGTGGCTTCCAGATAATGCGGATATCTGCCGCACAGGGAGGCTTCCACTGTCCGGAACCCGTCAGCGGTCATGTCCGTAAGAGCCAGGCAGTCTTCCAGCCGGGCGTCATCGTATACGACGGCACTGTACAGTGGCAGCTCAGGGTATGCCGTCAACCCATTCCCCGGCTGCAGATTTTTCTCCAGCCAGCCGGTAATGCAGTCGGTATAGATAGCATAGCCTTCATTGTTGGGATGAACAGTGTCTGTCGTAAAACGAGTAAAGTCACCGCCTTCCAGCAGAGTACGGGTACGGAGCACCTCGCCCACATCAATGGTGGGAATGCCGTAGTGTCTGGCTACAGCCTGCTGGGCACTGCGGGACTGGTACTCGCCGCCGGCCGCCAGTACATTATGGATGGCACCGGTGACGGTAAAGATCACGATAATATCCGCAAAAGGATTCTTCTTCCGGATTTTACGGAAGATCGTTTCCGTCTGGGCGACAACGTTATAGTACGCCATGCCGCTGTCGTTGACTGCGTATTCAAAGAAAACCAGATCGGGATCTTTATCGTTCAGATCTCTGTCACAGCGGTACATCCCCAGATCGGTACCGGTTCCGCCGATGGCCGCCTGAATGGGAGTGATCTCCGCCTCCGGATACCGCTCTCTGAACCATGCGGTCACCCGGCCGCGGTAGCATAGCTCGTCCCCGGACGCTCCCGCACCTTCCGTAATGGAACCGCCGAAATAGCCGATGGTCAGCTTTTTTTCTTTTGTCAGTTTATATCCGGTATTGTCAAGCATATGCTACCTCAGATATCGGCCAGGCGGCGGATGATCTGCACGGTCATGTCCACAGCCTTGTCGGTGATCATTTTCACTTTGTCGGTCTTCAGTTTTTTGATGGGCTTGATGGTTTTAATCGTTTTGATGGTTTTCGGGGTTTCCGTAACCGTGGTGGTTTCCACAGCTTTTACGGTTTCCACCGTTGCCGCGGGAGCCGGTTCCGGCTGAGGCAGTTCGGCAATGGGAGTCAAAGGCGCTACCGTTACGGAAGAGGATTTTTTATTGTTTTTTACAACCACACCTGCGATTACGGCAGCGGCCACGGCAGCAGCACCCACACCGCCTGCGATCATGGCGGCTTTCTTCTGCTTGGCTCTCTTTTC
Organism: Oscillospiraceae bacterium; assembly: GCA_015064285.1. GTDB lineage: Bacteria > Bacillota > Clostridia > Oscillospirales > CAG-272 > UMGS1696. The sequence continues at coordinate 8,686 of SVSN01000087.1, forward strand.
GGCCTGAATCCGCCGTTCATACCGGGACTGTTCAAACATCCAGACAACCATTTCCCGGTCACTGTAGGCATTATCCCAGATACCGTGCTGCAGACCGCTGTATTCGGTGTAGCGCACCTTGTCCCCGCCCATGCTGCGGATCTTGGCATACATCAGCCTGCTGCCCACAGGAGGAACGGTTGTATCCGCACTGCCGTGGAACATCCACAGCGGAATCCGGCGGTTGGCCTTTGCATCGGTTTCCGGGTCACAGCCGCCGCATACGGGCACACCTGCCGCAAACCAGGAACCGTGTCTTGCCAGGGCATCAAAGGTACCGTAGCCGCCCATGGAAATCCCGGTAACATACACACGATCTCTGTCCACATTGCAGAACTCCATGACTTCCTTCAGAATGGCCATAGCAGTCTGCAGTTCTCTGGTTTCCTTAACCTGCTTCCGGTTGAATACACCGTAATCCCAGTCGATATCCACCCAGCGGCGGTCACAGGCACACTGGGGCGCCACAATGATGGAGTTATAGGCAGGGCTGCCTTCCCAGAACATATGACGGATACCGATGGCCAGCTGTTTTTCATTGTCATCGCCCCGTTCTCCGGCACCATGGAGGAAGAACACCAGCGGATACTGCTCCCCACAGTCATAATTATCGGGAATATACAGCCGGTAAGGCATGGTATATCCATCTTCCGCCACATACATTTCCTTACGGAACTTTTCAAAAATACCGTTATCCATACTTGCACATCCTTTCACCCGTCTGCACCGACGGGATCTTTATGATCAATAAATTTTTTCATCATTCAGGCTGCCATACGCCCCTGTACACGGTTTCTGCCGGTCCTTCCAGCCATACCTGCCAGTCCTTAGCCACCGTTACGGTAAGGCAGCCGCCCCGCAGACGCACGGTCACAGGCTTTCCGGCCGCACAGTACCCTTCCAGCACCGCTGCCGCCACCGCTGCACAGGCACCCGTTCCGCAGGCATAGGTCTCTCCGCTGCCACGCTCCCAGACACGCATTTCCAGATGTTCCCCGTCCAGCACACGGACAAACTCCACATTCACCCGGTCAGGGAACAATGGATGGTGTTCCAGCGCCGGACCAAGGCTCTCCAGAAGCAGCGCTTCCGGCTTATCCGTGAAAATTACAGCGTGGGGGTTGCCCATGGAAACTGCCGTGAGCTTCCAGGTCTCCCCTGCCGCTTCCACCGGATACGACTGCACCTTTTTTCCGGACACCAATACCGGAATGTCCGCCGGGGTGAACACAGCTTTTCCCATATCGACAGCCGCACCGGTACACCGTCCGTTTTCCACCTGCAGATGCAGTGTACGGACACCGGAAAGGGTCTCCACGCGGATCTCCCGGCAGTCTTCCGGCACATATCCGCTGTCATACAGGAATTTTGCCGCACAGCGCACGCCGTTGCCGCACATTTTCCCTTCGCTGCCGTCCGCATTGAACATCCGCATTCTGCCATGATTGGCAGGATCTTCCGGAGGACAAACGCAGATGATACCGTCGCCGCCCACCGAAAACCGTCTTGCCGACATTTCAACCGCCAGAGATGCCATATCGTCCACCGGCACGCCGCAGATCCGGTCAATAAAAATATAGTCATTGCCGATCCCGTGCATTTTGGTAAAGGGGACTGCCGGAAATTCTGTCAGCAGCGCCGGAATATCGCTTTCGCCGTATACAGAAATACCGTTTTCCGCAAGCAGCGCCGCCGTAATCCCATCTCCCGTACGCAGGGTACCTGAAAAAGTTCCGTCATAGACCTTTCCATGGCCGCAGGAAGGGCTTTTTTCCTTCAGCACCGCCACACGGCAGTCAAACATCCGGCATATTTTCAGTGCTTCTTCCGCACCGCGCCGGTACTCTGCCGTCACATCTCTGCCGCTGCGGGAAATCACAGCGTCTCCCACAATTTCCGAAGGATCTCTGGGGGTAGGCAGGCCGCCGATGCATTCCGGGCAGAAGGGAATCAGAGTATGCTGTTTTTGGAGCATCTCCATATCCGGGCAGGGTTTTGACTGACCGTCATACCGGCAGGGTACTCCCAGCAGGCATGCGCTGACGAGAATCTTCATATTTTCTTCCTTAAATATACTGGTATTATAGCATAAATTTCCCGTTTCTGCAAGAAAATACCACAGGAACCGCCATTTTCATTATAGCACAGATCCCGCTTCTTGTAAATATCCGGTATAATAAATCTTTTCCTCTTGCAATGGAGACGGAAAACTGGTATACTTATGGAAGAAATTCTACAGAAATGATGATTTGCCATGACTTATTATACCCCCGACAATCCCAATCATGCACTGCTTCCCCGCCCCCGGAAACATCCGGTACGGGAAGGAATCCGGATCACGCTGGTTATACTGCTCTCCCTTCTTCTGGTTCTTTCTCTGACGCTGACTCTGTTTTCGGCAGCCGTCCGGAACGCCATCACTCCCGAGTATGTATACCGGTATGTGGACAGTATTGACTTCACCGAGTTTCCTCTGCCGGTCGACGGTTCCTTCACCACCATTTCCCAGCTGATGCTGGAAACGTTCAACGCTGCCGGATTCAACCTGCAGGCATCTGACATTGCGCTGCTCTTCGACCAGTTTTCCGTCCCGGTAGTCTTTGCCGGGTTTGCCCAGGATGTAACCGCATGGTTCCTGCAGAACGGCACAAGACCGGTGCTGGATCCGGAAGAAATCGCTTCCATTGCCCTATCCGGCGTGGACGATTCCATTATGGCAATCCTGTATTTCCTGGGAGACCCGACTGCAATTCTGAGCAAGATTCTGGTTACTCCTCTGTCCACCATTGATACCGACAGCCTTTTTGACCGTCTGGAACCGGTACGACTGCTCCTGTCCGCAGATGCACTTGCCATGCTGGTTTCCATCAGCCTGCTGCTTGGGATACTGCTGTTCTGTCTTTGCCGCTGCCGGTTTTCAGAGTTCTGTCTGCCGCTGTTTATCGTTCTCCTTTTTGTCTCCCTGTCCGTCGGTCTTTCCGGTTTTTCCGTCACTGCCATGATCCCACATTTTTCGGAAGTGTATGCAGGGTATCTGGCGTCTTTCCTGCAGCCGGTCTGTATTCTTCTGTGGCGCTTTGCCCTGAGCGGCGTTATCATCGCACTTATCCCGGCCAGCATCTGGTTTTTCTGCCTGCTGTCCCGTCGCCTGAACCAAAGAAAAGTATGGACAGGTACGGATGTTTACCCGCTTTGATGTGAGATTCTGCGTTTTGCCGGTCCTGTCTCTGTCAGAAAATGGCGGAACACGCTCCCTGTTATGAACAGTTTTCCCTGTATTCCTGTATACATTTACAAATTCACCAAAGGGACCCGTCCAGCCTGTACCATAGTCTGGCAAAACGTAAATTTTGTACCGCAGGTACCACTTTTTTCGGATTGCCTGTAGAAATTCCGTTAAATGTGTGCTATAATATACTCTGCGGGAAGACTCCGTTTCTTTTTGTGTGAAAAAATGAAATAATACCCGAAACGGTCTCTTTCCAACCCGACCAAGTCAGTCGAAAAATTCTATTATATATCGGAGGTAACCCACCAATGTCCAAGAAGTTTGTTTACCTGTTCTCCGAAGGCAACGCTGACATGCGTGAGCTGCTCGGCGGTAAGGGCGCTAACCTGGCTGAAATGACCAACATCGG
>SVSN01000008.1 GCA_015064285.1 Oscillospiraceae bacterium
GCCTGGGATTCCGGCGGGAAGAGGGAATTGTTCACCGCAAACTCCGCATCCGCCGTGTTGCCGCCGCCGATCTGGTAGTAATAGTTGGGAAAATACAGGGTGTCATCCGACAGAAGCCGGTTCAGATTGGGAGTCAGTTCCTGGCCTTCATAGGTGGCGCCGATTACGAAATTCTGAAGTGCTTCGATCTGCAAAACAAACACATTTCTTCCTTCTGCTATACCAAACCAGGGGCTTTCAGAGTCGTCTTTCAGGGTGTAGAGAGACTTATCCACCTCAGTATTGCCGGCGGCTTTGAGTGCGGCTCCGGCAAAATCACGGGCATGATAACAGAACAGTTCGTTTGCCATATATTCCGATCGGAACTGTCCGAAAATCCCCCAGCCCGTCAGAACCAGCACACAGAAAACACCGGCGGAAAGGAGAGCAAAGCTTTCTTTTCTGCTGCCTGAAAACGATGTTTCCGATACGTGAGGCTTACGGTTTATAAAATAAAGAAACCAAAGGGGGAAATCAACAACCATGAAAATGTGTTTCCAGTTCAGCAGATTCAGGATGGTAGAGAGCACATCCAGCAGCTGTCCCGCCATACCGATCTGGGTGATGCTGGGCAGTTTTGCTACATAAGAGTAGTACAGACTGTCCGCCCACATGAAGAAACCGGCAAGAAAATACAGCAGGACAAATCCGATCCGTGCGGCTTTCGGTGACCATAACCGCAGCAGTCCGCAGACAAGAGCTGTAATCCCCATTGTCGCAATGCAGAATGCCGGCTCGAACCCGCCCAGCTGGATCTGACCGTAAAAAATATATGTTTTCAGTAAAAGCAGCACCGCAGCCAGCGTGTACAAGCCATACCGTCTGGCTGATACTGCAGAAATAATGCTTTTCATAAAACTCCGTTATATATTTCAGAATATATGTCATACCTTATATTATACCACAGTTTTATGCCGTAAAAAAGAGGGGAAGGAAAACTATTTATGAAGATTTCCTTATGTTTCCTTCTGCCGGATGCATAAATATTTGAAAGAAGTGTGCAGAGAAGACAGAAAAAGACAGAACTGCGCGGAAATATAGACATACTTTTGTGCAGTATTCCTGATTTTTGTTGACAAATAACCGTTGCTATGCTACAATACAGGTAAGAAAATCTGGAATTTACGATCGGAAGGAGAGATTTCATGGCTGTTGTCAGAACCAATATGAGCCCTGTGGGAACCATCAAAAAACTGCATGGCGTAGGTCAGCCTCCGTTTACAGGTGTATCCTTTCATATGTTTCATTATCTGAAAGAATTCGCTTGTCCCTTCTCCCGTCTGCATGATGTGCAGGGCGTATATGGCGGAGGACGCTGGGTGGATATTCCCAATCTGTTCCGGAATTTTGACGCGGATCCGGAAGATCCCGCGTCCTATGATTTTACATTCACAGACCTGTTGATGAAGGCACTGGTCGATCACGGCATAGAACCGTTCTTCCGCCTGGGTGTGACTATTGAGAACCAGTGCAGAATCAAATCCTACCGGATTGATCCGCCGAAGGATCCTCTGAAATGGACGAAGATCTGCGAGGGGATTATCCGCCACTACAACGAAGGCTGGGCAGACGGATATCATATGAATATCCGGTACTGGGAAATCTGGAACGAACCGGACAATTCCCATATTCCGGAAGACAATATGATGTGGACAGGTACCATGGAGGACTATTTTGAACTGTACGGTACCGCTTCACGATACCTGAAGGATCGCTTTCCGGATATAAAAATCGGCGGATATGCCAGCTGTGGTTTTTACGGCTGGAACGCCGACAGAAACGATCCGAAACAGGCGCGGAACATCTATTATATAGACTATGCGGAAAAGTTCTTAGAATATGTAAGCAAACACAACTGCCCGCTGGATTTCTTTTCCTGGCACAGCTACGGCAGTATCGGTGATACGGTGAAATATGTGGAATACGCCACGGAAAGACTGGCGGCGCACGGCTTTGTGGGACTGGAACAATCCCTGAACGAGTGGAACTGTCAGCCCAATGCCAGAGGTACCCTGAAGCATGCCGCTCTGACCACGGGTATGATGCTGGCGCTGCAGAACACCGCTGTGGATACGGCCATGTTCTACGATGCCAGATATGGGACGAGTATTTACGGTGGTATGTTCAATCCTCTGACCGCCGAACCGTTCCCGGCCTATTATGGTTTTATGGCCTTCAGCGAACTGTATAAACGGCAGGTACAGACCGATCTGACCTTTGATATTCCCGGCGTATATGGTCTGGCGGCGGGTACTGCAGAGGACGGCTGTATTGTGCTTTCCAATACCGGTAAAGATCCGGTGCCGCTGGAACTGATTCTGCCGGAAGATACGAAAATAACCGGATGCCGGGTGATTGAAGAAGGGAAAATCTGGGCTGAAACGGAATATACCGCTGTTTTGGCGGGAGAATCAGTACTTTGTCTGTGGATCGGTAAATGATAAAAAACACGAGGGGAGAACACTATGCTGCAGAATGTAACGCTTGAAATGAGCCTGAAACCTTTCCGGCAGACGGACAGCGCATCTATCGACGCTGTGTGTCGGAAGGTATTTGAACAGTGGAAGCCGCTGGTGCGGGATGTACCCTGTGTGTCGGTACTGATGTGGTCAGCAGACGGAAGTGAGCTGCTGGACTACAGAGGTGAGCCGGATGCTTCTTTTTCCTGGGCAAGATATATCGGCGGCGCCAACAACCGGGAAGTCAGCCATGCCGCCATTGACCCGGACAATCTGGGACTGCATTCCCGGTGTTACCTGTTCTGCGAAGATCCGCCGGAGATGACCTACCGGATTCTCGGGCAGATTGTGTTGTCTCTGAAACGGATCGGGAAGGAAGTACTGGGAGAAGATAAAACCATCCGTGTGGGAACAACGTTCGATCCGGGACCGGAATTTGCCAAATCCGTCTTCAAGTACAGCCGTCACAACGAAATCTGTATGGGTAACGATATGGGCAGAGCTACTATGGTCTGTTCCTATGCCCGGCTGAACGGTGATGATACCCATTATGCCGCTTTTCCGGATGGGATTCCGGATGGACTGCCGTTTGGTACCTTTTTCGGCGCCCAAAGTGAGAAATTCCTGAAAGACATGGGGTTTGACTACATCTGGTTCTCCAACGGTCTCGGCTTCGGCAGAGAAACCTGGGCGGCAACCGGCGCAATTTTCGATGGTGAAGCGTTCCACGGAGAAAAGCTGCCTGAGGTACGGCAGGATGTGGTGGATTTCTGGCAGTATTTCCGGAAGGAGTGTCCGGATTATCCCATTGAAACCCGTGGTACCAATATGTCCATGGGTATCGATTTCGCTACAGACGGTGTACCGCTGCGGACTATTTACGATGGGGACTTCGGTCTCCTGCCCCCGCCCAATTCTCCCTGGGCTGCCATAAACGGAGATTTCGGTCTGGAACTGATGGGGCATATGTCCCGGATTGCCGGTCTGCCAAAGGACAATGAGGATATCCGGCATCCCTATTTGTTCCGTTTTTATATCCACGATATCTGGTGGGCCAATTCTCCATGGTACGACCGGTATAACAGTCAGCCCCACGATATCTACCTGCCTATGAGTGTCGCACGGATCGACAGCCGGGGGAAAATCGAACCGCCTACCCACCTGAATCTTCTTTCTATTGACAACTGTTTCGGGGAACTGCCGGATGCCTGTGCTGATGAACCCATTCCGCATCTGAAAAAAGCGGTAAAGGATGCCCCGGATGCTGTGGCGCCCGTGGTATGGGTATATCCCTTTGATGAGTATACAGCCGCATCCTCTGAGCAGGAACTGATGGATATGTATGCCGGTGACTGGTTTATCAGAGGGGCCATCAATGACGGGGCACCGGTTTCCATGGTAGTTTCCACCGCCAATTTCTGTCTCCACGATCCTATGCTGTACCAAAACAGTATCCTTGTGACGCCGGTACCGAAGGAAGGATCCATATTTGAGGAAAAGATTCTTGCCTATACGGAAAACGGCGGCCGGGTGATCTTCTATGGAAATACAGCCCTGGCTTCCGGAGCGTTTATGAGGTATATGGGTCTGCGTCACACGACAGACAGCATTGATGGTGAACTTCCTTTGTGTGTGAACAGTACGGAAGCCGGTATGCTCAAAGTAACGCCCATCACATCCGCCGGTGGTCTTGCTACGGTCAGTGAAAATGAGCAGTCTGTTTGGGCAAAAGCAGGTGAAAAAGCGATTGCCGTACAGGTAAACAATGCCGTGTGGCTCCGCGGGACTGTGGGTGCCGATTACCGGAAGGGTGCCAGACAGCCCACGCCCCAGGACAGCACAAAATATATCCTTGGAGAAACCTTCCTGCGGCTGGCGCTGGACAGATTGGGACTGCAGATCCGGTTGGACAAGCGGCCTGGCGTGAAGTCTCCTGTCATCATGTCTCACCGGCACGACAATGCAGTGATGTTCTCCGTATATTCTCCGTCCACTACAGTAAAAACAGCACTCCGGTATCCCTGGGGAGCGCCTGTGCTGGATGGGTACGAAACCATACTGGAAGACGGTTTTGCCACATACCATTTCCCGAAAGCGGAACACAGAGAATGCCGTGTGTTTGTGGAACAGGCAGAGGGAATTGTGAGCTGTCAGGAAATTCCGCCGGTCAGCGCACAGTACCGCCGCCGGGTGGAAATCGCAGGCCTGAAGAATGCCACGGTACGGTTCTTTGCGGAAGAATACTGCAAGGACAACATACAGGTGCTGCGCAATTCCCACAGAGATAACTATTTTATAGGAGATCCCTTTGAAGGTGAATATGTGACGGACGGAGATTTGACCTGGTACGAAGTGAAAAACGTGACAGGACGAATGACGTTCTCCATGCCCTTCCGGGAACATAAACTGCCGCCTCAGGAAATTCCGGCAGAAGAATATTGATACCATATTTATGAAAAACAACAGAAAACGGATACCCTGCATGATCGCGGGATATCCGTTTTCTTTATTTTTATGCAGAGATCAGCTGAAGATTACCTCAATGTCCAGAACACCGTCTGCATCGGCGGAAAAATCCGCATAGACAGATTCGCCTATGGTGGAAATGCTGTAAGTCATAGCTGTGCTGTTTACGCAGATATCTTTTACCGTCTTTCCGGCAGGAATGTACAGATGACAGTCCACAGTTTTGGCAGGGGATGTGAGTCTGTACCGCATGCCTTCTTCGGTCAGAATCCACCGCAGATCTACGGTCACATCCGTTTTTTCGTAGCCGGTAATGTAGCGCAGTTCCGTGTAGTGGGTTACGGGGAAACGGGGAGAGAATCGGATCTTTTTATACCCGGTGTCCATATCCTCAATGCCGGCCAGTGCCTCGTCCACCGCAGACAACAGCGCTGCCGCACCCCAGCCGCTGGGGCCGCCGCCCTGCGGTTCTTCCGTGAGAGGATCGTACAGGAAATAAATACTGCCATCCCGTTCCAGCAGCTCCATAAACCGGCGGATGATATCCCAGCCATAGGCTTCGTAGCCGCAATTCAGGGCACCCTTGGCCAGTTCTCCTGCCGTAAAGGGGGAAATAGCACCGTTGACATACTTGCCGGGCTTGTATCCGTTGAATTCCGGATAGGGCGGATCGATGGAAAACCATTCGGCAAAAGCATCGGTGGTTTCTCTGCGGTGTATGTATTCTTCAATGATGGATCGGCTTTCTTCCAGTGTCAGGATCCCCCGGTTCAGGGCGTAGGCATTGGAGAGAGACAGACGTTCTTCTTCCTTTTCGTCCGCACCGTTATGATTCAGATGAAGCATATGAATGAAGTGTTTTCCGTTCCACAGATGCCGCATGATGTTTTCCCGCAGTCTGGCGGCACGATCCTCCCAGACCAGCGCTTTGTACTCATACCCCAGCAGCCGGTTCATCCACGCAAGCTGCCGCATGGCCTGATAGACGCCGGTGTTGTCCCCGTGGTGGATGGACATGGGTGTGTCCGCCTCAATCTTCCGGTTGGTACCCGGCTTTCCGTAAGCAAAATCCCAGGTATCAATGGTGAACGCCCGCTTGCAGAGCCCGTATTGCGGATCCCAGCGGTCGGGATGGGAAGTCATATAGTCAATCCCTTTTTCCAGATCGGGCAGAATATCTTCCAGCCAGATCCGGTTGCCGGTGACGCGATACACCTGCATGGCGCCTTCTACCACCAGGTATTCAATATCCGCTTCGATTTCCAGACGAACAAGAGCCAGATTGTCTTCATTGTATAAAATCCGGCTTTCCGGATGAACAAACTGCCAGTGACCGTCGTCCATCTGTTTGATCAGCTCGAAAAACTGTCCGTCTTCTCTTTGGGTTTTGATGATAAAATCCAGAAAAGAGCGGATATCGTATTCCCAGTGCTTGAAGGCTTTCATCTGGTGCACATGATCCCGGATCCAGTTCAGGCTGCAGACCAGCTTTTTTCCGTCGATGAACACCAAACGCCGGTCGTCTGCCACAATGTTATGAAGCTGGTGGAGAAATTCGCCCAGACGGGCATCCGTGGTGGTCAGCAGACCGGGCATCACCAGTTCCCAGTTGTTGTAGGTGCCGTTATTCTTTCCGTTCACGTGCATGGCGGGGAGCTTGTGCTGAAAAGCAATCATATCATTGTCCTCCGTATTTTGTGTTTTCTTTATTGGGTTGGTTCTTCCGGCTGCAGGTCGATGATCACAAGCTCAGGCCGGTTGAAAAACCGTGGGAGATCATTTTTACAAAGCCCCCGGCTGACGATCATGGTGGTATCGCCGAGGGCGTATCTGCCGCCGGTGTATTTCGGAAAATATCCCTGATTGGGAGCGAACAGTCCGTTCATCAGAAAGGGAATCCGGATCTGTCCGCCGTGGGCGTGTCCGGACAGCACCAGATCAAAGGGGCTGGCTTCATATTCATCTGCTTTCTCCGGCCGATGGGACAGCAGCAGGGAAAAGTACGGACTGTCGTATACAGCTTCCTCCACCATAGCGAGCTGCCCGTACCAGGTGTCCTTGCCGGGTTCAGCGGAAATGCTTTTATCATGAAAACCGGTGGGGTCGTCGATACCGCTGATCAGGATTGTCTGGCTGTCGGCGGTAAACCGTACTGTATCTCCTGCCAGAACGGTTACACCATAAGAAGACAGCAGGGCATTGAGGATAGTCACTTCTTCCGACCAGTGCTCATGATTGCCGGTCACATAATAACACGGATACACATCCGCAATGCCGTCCAGCAGATCAATGGTGCCCTGATGGGACGTTTTGTCGTCAAATATGTCTCCTGCCAGACAGACAAGATCCGGCTTCTGCTTTTCGATGGCACGGATCAGATCTTTCTGCTCATCTCCATAGTAACAGCTGTGCAGGTCGGTAAGCAGCACCAGCCGGACAGGGACGGTCAGTTTGGTGTCTTTCACTGTATACCGCACAATCCGCAGCTGTTCCGAAAAGGCATACAGCAACAGCAGGATAAACAGAAGCAGAATCAGCAGCGGCAGAAACAGTCTGCGGCGGGGTTTGGTTTCTCTGGTCATGGATTCTCCTGTGTCAGATAGGATATGGAAACCGGAATCAGACAGGTTTCACGCTGACTTCTCCGGAAGAGATGGCTGTTACGGTACCGTCTTCCCTATGTACCAGCAGACGGAAATCCCGGTCTACATCCAGACAGATACCGGAACCGCTGGTACTGCCCCACAGAATCTGTACAGGTTTTCCACGAAGAAACAGCCGGTCTCTGTATTCGGGATAAAATGCTTTTTCGGAAAGGCGGGGATACCAGGTCATAAAGCGGTTCACGATTTCCGCCGCCAGTCGGGGACGCATATCCTCACAGGGACTGCCGAATACCGATGCGGCAATCTCCGCCAGCTCCAGTGGAAAATCTCCCTCAGGAGATGCCACATTGACGCCGATCCCCAGTACTGCATACCGCAGGGTATGCCCGTCCTGTGAAAAAGCTGCTTCCGTCAGGATACCGCAGACTTTCCGGTTATCAATATAAATATCGTTTACCCATTTGATTCCTGCAGAACGACCGGAAAGGGCTTCAACAGCCTCGCTGACGCAGACTGCCGCACAGGTTGTAATGGAAAGCGCTTCTTCGGGCGGCACAGTCGGACGCAGAAGCAGGCTCATGTACAGTCCGGTATCTGCCGGAGAAAAGAAAGAGCGTCCCAGTCGTCCTCTTCCGGCGGTCTGGTGTTCTGCAATGACCAGAGTACCCTCCGGTGCACCGTCTTCCGCCAAAGCCTTGCAGCGCAGATTGGTGGAGTCAGTGGATTCATATAAGCAGATTTCCGGCAGAGGAGAGCGGAGATATGCGGTGATATCAGCTTTGTTCAGCATATGATTCCTTTGTAAATTTATGATAGACAGATCGTAATTTCTTTTCAACAGTATATCATATTTCCATCATCCGGTCAAGGCAGAACTTGTGTGCCAGCTATTGACAGCAACGCAAAAATATGTTACTATGCGGATACAGACTGTATGATATTATGATTTACTGATGTGGTGATATACGAATAGCAGACAAGATTTCCGAAAACGGGAAAAATTGTATGAGATGATACCTGAAGAAACAGTAGATCCCTGTAAATGATACTTTCTTGCAAAAAAGATTACTTTTTTCGGTATTCGCTGTTTATGGTAAAGAATTCTCACGGCAGATATTGTATACTGTCAGTGGAGGTGATTTTTTATGGATCAGATTAGATTTGGAAAATTTCTTGCTGCACTCCGCAGAAGAGAGGGGTTGACCCAGGAGGCTTTGGGCAAAAAACTCGGCGTAACCAATAAAACCATCTCCCGGTGGGAAAACGGAAACTATATGCCGGATATTGAAATGATTGGTTTGCTGGCAGGCATATTCGGAATCAGTACGGACGAATTGTTGAACGGTACTGAGCAAAAGGATGTAAAGAACAGATCGCCTGTTAAGAAGAATAACGCTGTTCTGGATTCTGCGATGTTTTCACTGGCAGAGAAAAAGGCATTCTATATTAGAAAATGGCGCAGAGACCATATCGCATTGTATGTTGTACTGTTTATTGTAGCCATTGCTTCCATAATGATTCCAGTTCTGCTTCACCAAACGGCATGGCTTGCATTGGTACCGATTGTATTATTCATTGAAAAAGGGTATCTGCATAATCGAATGATGATATATGTGGAGGATCATTTATATGGACAGAATATAGAGAAGTAGAAAACAGAGAGCCGCAAGATGATACTCCGATATTGGTATCATCTTGCGGTTGTTTGTGTTATGATGGAAACTGTCACCGGCTAGTACGGATCACAGCACCGCCATAGGTTCTCCTACCTGTTCAAAGACACCTTCCGCTGCCTGACGGAGGGACGCGCTGATGGTGTCCACCTGTTCCGCAGAACCCATGACCACGCAGATATCATCGTCCAGCCGGATGGAGTTGACTGCTTCCGCTTCCACGCATACCCATTTCCGGGGGTCAATGCTGTCTTTCAGTGACTGGTGTACGGCATCTGTGTTGGTGCCGTCTGTACGGACATAGACCAGCGAATAGGCAAAGGAGCCCACTGCCGATTCTGACAGCACAATGTCGGTGATTCCAGCCGTGTCCGCCAGTCCGGTATTGTACTGTACGGCGTCTGCATCACTCATGTCCAGTGCACGGGTTTCCACCGCCATGGGCAGAACTTCACTGCACAGGGAATACAGGTTGTTGGAAATAAACCGTACCGCATCCTCGGCGCTTTTTACGGAATCCACCGGTTCAGGATCTATAGTAGGCTGGTCTGCAGTATTGTTGTCTGCGCCGTTATCCGGATTGACATTGTTCTGATCGCCTGTCTGGCCATCCTGTCCATTGTTCTGCTGAGGCATTCCTGCTGCGGTTTCCGTCTGGGAGGATGTGTCGTCAGCTGTATCTACTTCGGGTGTTCTGCCGCAGGCTGTCATAGAAAGCAGCATGAGCATCGCCATAATCGTACTGATTTTCCGTTTCATCATATTTTCCTCTTTTCTTCTGGGATATGCATAGTATGTCACAGAAGCACCGATCCTATACATAAGAATATCTTTCCGAAAAACAGAATGAAATCCGCTCATACTCTTGCGGAATAGAGGATTTTGTGGTATGATATATATGGAAAAATTTTGCCGGATGGAAAAATGATACGAGGATACTTATGATTACTTACGAACAGATAAAAAATAATGAAAATATCCGTACCTATATCACCAAAGCAGACCAGGCGCTGGCTGCAATGGGATACACGGATCATTCTTTTGGCCATGTGGTGAAGGTGGCGGAGGAAGCAGGATATATTCTGGAAACCCTGGGATACAGTGACAGACAGGTGGAGCTTGTCAAAATTGCCGGTCTCCTTCACGATATCGGCAATCTGGTGAACCGGGTGGAACATTCCCAGAGCGGTGCTGTGATGGCGTTCCGGATTCTGGACAAGCTGGGAATGGAAGCGGAAGAAATTGCAGATGTGGTAACCGCCATCGGTAACCATGATGAAGGTACCGGCATTCCCACCGGACCCATTGCTGCCGCACTGTTTCTCGCTGACAAATCCGATGTGCGCCGGAGCCGCGTGAGAAACCGGGATATTCCTTCCTTTGATATTCACGACCGGGTAAACTATTCTGTTATCCATTCTGCCCTGAAGATCAACGAAGAGAAAACCGAAATCCGGCTGTCTCTGGAAATTGAGACCCAGTACAGCTCCGTGACCGAGTATTTTGAAATTTTCCTGGAACGGATGATTCTGTGCCGGAAAGCAGCGGAAAAACTGGGGCTGCAGTTCCGCCTGGTGATCAACGATCAGATTCTGATGTGATTACAGGAACATGGAAACGGCGGCATATGTCACCATGGCGCAGATTACCGGCCGCAGGGAAGAAAGCACCTGACGAAGCAGGGGATGAGCACCATACCGGACGGAAATTTTTGCCAGAATGGCGACGATGCAGACCGATGGCAGAATACATCCTGCGGTTGCCGCCGCAGCTCCTGCCAGTCCAGCCGTCTGCCAACCCGTAAAGGATGCGGCATTCAGCGCGACCGGCCCCGGTGTCATTTCTGCAATGGCACAGAGACCGGTAAAATCCGCGTCTGTCAGCCAGCCTGTGGCTATTACCGCTTCTTCCCGGATCAATGCAAGAGAGGCATATCCGCCGCCGAAGCTGCATGCTCCGATTTTCAGAAACCGCAGGAACAATTCTCCGCAGAGAAAGAGCAGTTTATGCATGTTTTTTTCCTCCGTAATACCGGATAACGGAAAAGATGGCGGCAGCTGCCAGAAACCAGATGCTCTGTACCCGGAATACAAGAAGCCCTGTCAGCGTAATGGTAAATACAACGCGGAAAAACAGAGTGTTCAGCTGTTTCCGACAGAGAGAGACGGCAATTCCGGAAAGATACAATCCGAGGAGAATTCGTATGGCAGGCAGGAGAAACGTGATTGCACCACTGTTTCTGACCATTCCGTACAGGGAACCCAGCAGACACATGATGCCGAAAGGCGGCAGTATGCAGCCGAGCATGGATACTGCAGCACCCGCAGTGCCGCGCAGTTTGTTACCCGCCAGTAAAGAAGCATTTACGGCAACAGCACCCGGTGCGCTCTGTGCCAGAGATGTAATATCCAGCATTTCCTCCTCACTCAGCCAACCAAGTCTGCGGACATATATTTTTCCCATCATGGAAAGAATCACAAATCCTCCGCCGATGGTAGTGCCGGATAGAAGGAAAGACCGGCAGAAAAGCTGCCATAAAGTTACGTGTTGGGTCTGCATGATCTGTACCTGCCTGTAAAATTGGTTCTGTTACAGTATAGCACAGGTAGAAAGATTTGTAAAATCATATGTTTTGATTAAAATTATATAGATTAACTTATAGGAGAATACTATGACACTGCGGCATATCCGCATATTTGAAGCGGTCTGCCAGACGGACTGTAACCTGACAAAAGCGGCGGCGCAGCTGCACATGACACAGCCTGCCGTTTCACTCGCGGTCAGCGATCTGGAGAATTACTACGGCGTGAAGCTGTTTGAACGGATAAACAGGCGGCTGTATCTCAGCGAAGCCGGAAAACAGTTCCGTGTGTACGCCAAGGGGATTCTGATGACCTTTGACGATATGGAAAAAAGCATCCGCAACTGGGACGCTTTCGGCAGAATCCGCGTAGGCGCCAGCATTTCCATTGGTTCGGCTCTGATGCCGGATTTTGCAAAAACTTTTGCTGTGGAATGTCCGGAAACCGATTTGCAGGTACGTATAGACCGTTCAGACAGGCTGCAGGAAGCTCTCCTTGCCGGAGAACTGGACATGGCACTGATCGAAGGGATTGTACATGATGAGAACCTGCTGGCGGAAGAATTTATGGAAGATTCTCTGGCAGTGATTGCGTCGCCCGGGCTGCCGCTGCCGGAAGGTGTGCTTTCTCCGGAGATCTTTCTGGCCCAACGGTTTCTTCTTCGGGAAACGGGTAGCGGGACGAGAGAGATCTTTGCCGGGGTTCTGACCTCTGCCGGGTATGCCGTACCGGATCCGGCATGGGAAAGTCTGAGCACAGCTGCTCTGATTCATGCAGCTGAAGCGGGATTGGGGATCGCGGTTGTCCCCCGGAGAATGGTCAGCGAAAAAGCAAATCTGCGGTTCCTGACTGTGGAAGGACTGACATTCCGCCGGAAATATCAGATTGTTTATCATAAGAATAAGTTCCTGACCTCTGCCGGAAAGCATTTTCTGGAAATCTGCAGACAGGCAGGAACAGAAAACCATAAGTAATACGATCGAGAGGATTTTTGATATGCCTGAAACCAATTCCATCATCAAACGTGCCATCACCGATGACGGCAGTGCCCGTGTGTTTTTCATTGACAGTACCGCCATTGTGCGCCGTTCCTGTGAGATCCACCATACTTCCAAAACCATGACTGCTGTGCTTGGCCGTACCCTTACAGCAGCTTCCCTGATGGGAACCCTGCTGAAGGATCGTGACAACTCTCTGACTCTGCAGCTGCGTGGTGACGGCCCTGCCGGGTATGTTGTCTGCGTCAGTGACTATATGGGCAACGTCCGTGGATACGCAGAAAACCCCGATGCGGAACTGCCGCCCAACGATCTGGGAAAACTGGATGTCGGCGGTGCGGTAGGCCGTGGTACCATGTATGTCATCAAGGATCTGGGACTGAATGAACCCTATATCGGCGTATGCCCGCTGGTGTCCGGTGAAGTTGCAGAAGATGTAACTCAGTATTTTGCCACCAGTGAACAGACACCAACCGTATGTGCACTTGGTGTGCGTGTGGGTCAGGACAATATGTGCTTTGCTGCCGGGGGATATTTGCTGCAGCTGATGCCCGGTGCAGAAGAAAGCGTGATCGACCGGCTGGAAACCAATATCAACATGATGGGTTCCGTGTCCAGGCTGATTGCAGACGGTGTGAGCGGGGATGAAATCATCGGTATGATCTTTTCCGGTATCGAATATACCATGTTCGACGAGTTCGAAGCCGCTTACAAATGTACCTGCAACAGAGACAAATACAAGAATGCCCTTGTAACCCTGAACGAAAAAGATATGAACGAGCTGGTGGAAGCGGGCGAACCCATCGAAACCAACTGCCGATTCTGCGGAAATAAGTTTGTGTTCGAGCTGGAGGAAATCCTGACCGCCAGAGCCGAACGGAAAGCGGAAAACGAAGAAGAAAACGAAGAATAAGCAATAAAACAAAGCCTGCAGGTTCAAAAACGACCCGCAGGCTTTCATTCTTAATTCATAATTCTGAATTCTTAATTAGCATAAGCCGCCTGTCTGCGGAAGTATTCCAGCACACCGTCACGGATACCTTCAGCCGCCTGGGTGATCCCACGGCCGCTGACCATCTGTTCATATTCTTCCACACAGGTGATGAATCCTACTTCAATCAGGGTCTGGGGGAACTTGGGACTGCGGCACATGGCCAGCATCTGGGAGGTGGTGTCTCTGAGAAACCGTCCTGTCCGGTTTGCCACACCAGCACCGACTGTGTCAGCCAGCAGCTTACCGGAATCTGCCCAGTACAGCGGCAGAACACCGCGGATCCGTGTGATGTCGGAGGTATAACCCATGGAGTTCTGGTGAATGGAGATACACAGATCCGGTTCTTTTGCCTTCAGAATGTCCATCCGGGCATACAGATCCAGCGTTATGTCTTCCCGACGGGTCAGTTCCACATCGGCGCCCAACGCCAGAAGCAGCTTTTCCGCTTCCAGGGTGATGAGCAGATTCAGATCTTCTTCATTCAGAACGGCGCTGTCTGTGTTCTGGGCACCGGCTGCCCCTCTGTCAGATCCGCCGTGTCCTGCATCCAGAATGATATGTATCCCTTCCAGCGGCTTTGCACTATCCAGATCCACTGCTATGGGATTGGTGCAGGTGATAACAATGTCGCCGTTTTCGTAATAAAGATCAAAACCGTAGAAATTCCGGTCGCTTTTGAGAGTCAGTTCGTACCGTACACGGTTTTTCTCTGGTGTACGGGTAATGCTGCAGTCACTGAAGAGAGGATTCTTCCCCACAGTAGCAGTTACTGCGCTGGCTGCATCTGCATTGTACAGGGTTACGATAAACTTACCGTCTTCTACCCGACCGTAATAGGGGAGATTGTCACCGCCGGTAGTCAGACGAAGTTCCGTGTGCTCTCCTTTGTCGGAAACCACAGCCTTTTGGATCTGTGCCTTTGCTGACAGATCCGCGGAATAGATTTCATCCACCCATTCTTCCGCAATGAAACCGCCCATACGCAGTTCATAGAAGCCGTTTTTCTGGGCTTTGACGTAATCCGTCATACCGGGAGACTGTACCGTGTAGTCGTTGTAGTAGGAGCTGGTTTCCGTGAATTTCAGTTCGGCGTACCGTTCTTTCACTTTTACAGCCAGTTTTGCACCTTCTCCCATGGTACGGATCTGGGCGCTTTCTGCGGCTGCGGTTCCGTCTTTGTGCGTGACGGAAAAGGTTACGGTTCCGGCATTGTACAGCTGTCCGGGGGATGCTTTCGGCAGCGTAAAGGTACCGCCGTATGTGGCGCCTACATATCCGCCTGCATCTGTTGTGCGTGCCGGTGTTTCCGTGATGCCCAGTTCAATGGTTACGCCATCCAGTGTAGCGGTTACTTTGGAACCGTAGGGTGCTACACAGGAAACCCACTGTTTGCTTTCAGCGGTCGTAATTTTCTGAGAAGGGAATACGGAAACCGCTTTTACGGTGTCCAGTATGGTAAGGCCGTCCCCCTGGGCTGTGGAGGTACCGCCGGTTTTGTACTGCAGGGTATAGGTGAAGGTTTCCTCTCCCTGAGTGAAAGTAAACTTGTTTTCGCCGTACTTCAGTTTTACCATCACGGAGAAGAAGCCGCTCTTGGTACGGCCGATTTTCTTTCCGTCCATATACAGCGGTAAGGAAGGATCGGAGATCCCGATAACATAGGTGGTATCGGCGGTCATCACAGAACCGTCAGCCGGTGTGGAGATCTTTACTGGCTGACCATTGGAAACCACTTCAGAATAGATAATTTCGTTTTCATAAACGCGTTTCAGTTCCTCGGAAGCACCGTTGGTATTCTTGTTGATTTCATCGTAACCATAGAATACGCTGCCCTTGTAGGAAAGTTCACTGCGGGCAAAGGTGATCTGTTCGGTCATTTCCCCCTGGGGATCTGCCCAGTTGCCGTCTTCATACCGGTAGATGGCATGGGAAACATACAGATCCACGCCGGTATTTTCCAGAACGGTATTCCACCAGCGCACCAGTACATCATAGGGGGCGGAGGTGGTGGTGAACTGCCAGTACAGCTGGGGGGAGAGATAATCTACAGTACCGGCTTCTACCCAGGCAAGCGCATCACAGTAAAGGGCTTTGTAGCCTTCCAGTCCATTGGTGGCGGATCCGCCGTTTTTGCCGTCATCGTTCTGCCAGATCCCGAAAGGAGATACGCCAAAAACGCATTCCGGATCAGTACTATGTACGGCATCGTATACCTGCGCAATCAGCTTGTTGATATTGTCTCTGCGCCATGCAGCCAGATCTTCAAATCCGGTGCCGTATGCCGTAAATTCCGCCGCATCGTCAAAAACAGCAGGCTTTCCGTCTGCACCATTGGCAGGATAGGGATAGAAATAGTCGTCAAACACGATCCCGTCCACGTCATACCCGGCAACGATCTCCCTGACGCCGTCAGCTACCAGATCCCGTACTGCGGGAATCCCGGCGTTCAGGTACAGTTTGCCGTCTACATAGGGCACTGTCCAGTCGGGATTCTGTCTGGCAGGGCTGTTCTCCGGCAGCGTATTTACGTCCGTGGAAGCCATGGTTACCCGAAGGGGATTTACCCAGGCATGGACGAAAATATTGTTTTTATGGGCTTCGTTTACGATATATTCCAGCGGGTCAAAACCCAGAGTTCCGTTTGTGGAGATAAAGGGAGATACGGGGAAGATATCGCTTTTGTAAAGCGCATCACAGGTGGGACGAACCTGGAAGAAAATGGTGTTGAGTCCGTTTTCCAGACAGGTGGCAATGATGGCGTCGATTTCAGCCTGCAGTGCGGCAGCATCCAGATCGGTGGCGGACGGATAGTCGATGTTGTACACAGAGGCGATCCAGACGCCTCTGACCTCCGAGCTGGGGTCGATGATATTGGTGGTGGTCATATTTTCCTCCGTAGGCTGCATGGGGACCAGGTTCAGTGAGATGGCCTGAACCCCGCAGGATGTCAGGATAATCATAATGGTAATCAGCAGCGGCAGAAGAGTGTTCCGGGGGGTAATGCGCATGAGCGTTTTCCTTTCCTGGCAGCATTCGACATTTTTCCTTATAATCTATATTGTACCATACTTCAAGCCGGGAAATCAACCCCTTTTTTTCAGAAATGGATTGGAAAGATACGGTAATGTAATCTAGGGGAAAGAGGCATTCCGGACTTCGGTTTTTCAGAACTACTGTATGTATACTGCTGAAAGAAAAGAACGGCTGCCGTACCGGTAACCGTTCCATTGTATTTCTGATTTCTTACTGTATACTTCTTACTTTATGGTTAATATTCATACACTTCCGCCATAGTGGGCAGAGCCATATATTCCATAGGATCCACATCCTTGCCACCGATGTTCAGCATGAAGTGAAGATGTTCTTCGTCTTCACATTCGATCAGTGCGGTATTGCCGGAGCAGGCGATCACCTGACCGGCGGATACGGAAACCCCTGCTCCGATTCCCTCCGGCAGTTCTTCAGCGATCCCCTGATAAATGCTGACTGCATCGCCGCTGTGGATGATGGAAATGGTATAGCCCATCATGGGATCATACCAGACATTGCCGATTTTCCCGTCCGCAGCAGCCAGTACGGGAGAAGCCGGCGCACAGAGAATATCCACACCGGTGTGGGTACGGTAATCGTTCATAGTGGGAGAAAATACCGGAACGGTCACACTGTGCTCACGGAGAACAGTACCGTTTTTGATGGGGGAAAAGAAAGTTGGCAGAACATCTGTCAGAGCTACAGCGGCTGTTTCTTCAGCTTCTGCGGAGGTTTTCTTCTTTTCGGTTTCCGGAACGGAAGATTCTGATTCTTTGGTTTTGTCTTCTGTTTTATCAAAGATGCCGGTGTGTTCTTTTTCTGCATCCGGATGCTTGACAGGGGGGAGGGTTTCCGGTTTGGTGTTTTCTGTTTCCAGCGGTCGGCTGTCTGTTTCCGGCAGGGGGCTTGTCTCCTTTTTGGCAGCCTGGAAGGTCAGAACAGACAATACCACTGCTGCCGTCAGCAGTACGGTAAGGGTCAGATACAGAATACGGTTTTGTTTTTTACTGGTAAGATTGGACATGGCAAATTCCTTTCGGCGTAATATTTTCGTTGTACGCAGATAGTTTTGCCCCGGCATGCTGTATTTTATTCGCGCCATGCGTTATTTTTTCGGTCTTTTCGCTGACTGCCCGTATACCCGGAAACAGATGGTGACAGCATCGGAAGATGTCGGGAAAATCAACAGAATCCCTTGCAAAAAACACATGCCTATGGTATACTGTGTGCAATCGAACCTGAATTTATGGAGGAATCGTTATGGAATATACGCTGCGATACAAGCTGGCTGACGGTACCTGGAAAGATGGGTGCTGCCGGACACAGGAACTGGAAAACGGACTCTTTGCGGTTTATGCCGACACTGTGGCGGAGGCTGTGCTGGATCCGGATCTGGGAGCTTCCATCGCCATTGATGACAGTGACTGGGAACAGTTTATGTCGGATGACCGGTACAGTGAATTCTGGTGCCGTCCTGCATTCGGAACCAAAGGAATTGAAATTCCCGGTGAAGGACAGTATCTGCTGATCAAACTGAAAAACGGTCTGTGGCGGGTGTATGTACCGGTGGTTTCAGAAGACTATAAATGCATCATCCGCGGATCGGAAGAAGGTGCTGCGGCAGTACTGTTTTCCTGGTATGCCGGAAAATGTGACTGCCGGGGACTGGCTTTTGTAACCGGAGAGGGAAAGGATCCCTACAAACTGACGGAAGACTGTGTAAAGGCAGCGTTGGCCATCCTGAACAACGGCTGCCGGCACCGCAGTGAACGCCGGTATCCCGAAGTGTTTGAGTACCTGGGATGGTGTTCCTGGGACGCCATGCCAGCGGATAATGTAAGTGAAGCCGGGGTTCTGCAGAAGTGTAAGGAATTCCGGGATAAGGAAATCCCCGTGCGCTGGGCAATTCTGGACGATATGTGGGCGCAGATCCGCCATTTTGATGAGAGTACCTACGAAAACCGCGGCGAAATGTTCCGGGTGATGCACTCCTCCCATATGTCCGACTTTGAAGCATCCTATAAGCGGTTCCCGAACGGCCTGGCCCACTGTCTGAAAGCCATGCGGAAAGATTACGATATGATTCCTGCCATGTGGCACCCCACCACCGGGTACTGGATGGGCATTGAAAAAGGCAGTCCGGCAGACGAAAAGCTGGCCGGTACCACAATGGAAGCCATCGACGGCCGGATTCTCGGGGACTGGCACGAAGCCAAGTCCTTCCAGTACTTCAATACCTACCATCGGTTCTTCCGGGAATGCGGTGCGGAATTTGTAAAAGTGGATAACCAGAGTATGTACCGCCGGTTCTACAAGGGCATGGACACTGTGGGCAAGGTATGCAGAGAATATCACAGAGGCCTGGAAGCATCCGTGGGTCTGAATTTTGACGGTACCATGATCAACTGCATGGGCATGGCTTCCGAAGATATGTGGAACCGTTCTTCCTCTGCCATTTCCCGCTGCAGCGACGACTTCCAGCCGGAAAACCGTCCCTGGTTCACCAAGCACATTCTCCAGTGTACATACAACTGCCTGATTCAGGGACAGTTCTATTGGTGCGACTATGATATGTGGTGGACGGACGACAGCCAGGGACCGAAGAATTCTCTGCTTCGTGCCGTCAGCGGCGGACCAATCTATGTCAGCGATAAGCTGGAACGGTCCCGGAAGGAAATTCTGGATCCGCTGGCTTTTGCGGACGGGAAAATCCTGCGCTGTGACCGACCCGGTATGCCTACACTGGACTGCCTGACCGTGGATCCCGAACAGAGCGGTGCACCTCTCAAGATCCAGAACAAATATGGCAGAAGCGGCTTTGTAGCGGCGTTCAATGTGTCGAAAGAAGAATCTCCTGTCACCGGTACGGTGTCTCCCGCGGATGTGGAAGGTCTGGAAGGGGAAATCTTTGCCGCATACGAACATTTCACCGGCAGAGTAACCCTGCTCGGCAAGGACGACAGAATTGAAATCACGCTGAATAACCACGACGAATACTGCCTGTATGTGATTGTACCTTATGAAAACGGCTTTGCGCCTATTGGTCTGCTGGATAAGTTCATCTCTCCTGCCGGAATTGTGAACGAAGCGGGTGGAGAAGTGACTCTGTACGAAAGCGGCCGGTACGGGTATGTGAAGAACGGCGAATTTGTTATTGAGAACAGGTAAGTATGGGATATAAATACGAACTGCATCTGCATACCAGTGAAGTCAGCCGGTGTGCGGAGTGCTCTGCAGCAAAGCAGGTAGAAGTCTACCGCAGGCTTGGTTATACAGGTATCTGCATCACCGATCATTTTTTCGGTGGTTCCAACAATATTCCCCCGGATATTTCCTGGGAGGAAAAAATCCACAGGCTGGCTTCCGGGTATGAAAACGCAAAAAAAGCAGCAGAAGGCACGGAACTGGATGTGTTTTTCGGCTGGGAGTATACCCTGGGCGGCGGATCGGACTTTCTGATTCTGGGACTGGACAAGGACTGGCTTCTGCACTACCCGGATCAGATGACATGGAAGGCACAGGACTACTTCACAAGAGTCCGGGCGGACGGCGGGTACGTGATTCATGCACATCCCTTCCGCAGATACCCGTATCCGTGGATTGATACCATCAAGCTGATGCCGTGGCATATTGACGGTGTGGAGATCTGCAACGCCTCCAATGAGGATGACGAAAACGATATGGCGGTGCTGTACGCAAAGCACTACGGACTGCCCGTGTTTGCAGGTTCCGACAATCACGAAGGCGTGGTAACAAGATACGCCGGGATCGAAGCGGACAGACGGTACAATAATATCACTGAAATGCTGAAAGCGGCCTCCGGGCATCCGGAATGGCTTTTCTGCCGGACATACGAAGAACTGATCAGCGGAGTGAAAGAATAAGGAGAATCTCATGGGATACAAATACGAACTGCACCTGCATACATCGGAAGCAAGCAAATGCGGGGCAGCCACAGCGGCGGAACAGGTTGCGTTTTACAACTCTCTCGGTTATGCGGGCATCTGTATCACCAACCATTATTTCAGAGGAAATACGTCCATTCCCATGGATTTACCCTTTGAACAGCAGATCCGGTATTTTGTCCGGGCGTACGAACTGGCCAAAGAAGCGGCAGAAGGGACTGATCTGGATGTATTTCTGGGATGGGAGTATGCAGCCGGCGGCGGCGCGGAATTTCTGATCCTGGGTCTGGATACGGAATGGCTTCTGGCGCATCCGGATCAGATGCAATGGAAACCGGCAGAGTATTTCACAAGAGTCAGAGAAGATGGTGGTTTTGTGATCCAGGCTCATCCCTACCGGCAGGCAAGCTATATAAATACCATTCATCTGATGCCCTGGCATGTTGACGGTGTGGAAGTCTGTAATGCCGGCAACAGTGATTTTGACAACGAAATGGCAAGGCATTATGCGGAAATGTATAAGCTGCCCATGTATGCCGGTTCCGACAATCACAGCTGCAGCCCAAAACGGATGGCAGGCATCGAAGCGGACAGACGGTACGACAGCATCACCGAACTGCTGCGTGCGGCGGCAGAACATCCGGAGTGGATGTTCTATCACAGGGATCTGAAATAAAAGCCTGTCAGGAGAATGAAACAGTATGGGATATAAATACGAGCTGCACGTGCATACTGCAGAGGTCAGCAGATGTTCTAACTGTCCGGCGGCCAAGCAGGTGGAGGTTTACAATGCGCTGGGCTATACCGGGATCTGCATTACCAACCATTTTTACGGCGGATACAACTCCATCCCCATGCATAAACCGTTTGAGGAGCAGATCCGGTATTATGTGCGCGGCTACGAACTGGCAAAGGAAGCGGCGGAAGGCACGGGACTCGATGTATTTCTGGGCTGGGAATACACCATCGGCGGCGGCACGGATTTCCTGATTCTGGGACTGGATACAGAATGGCTTCTGGCTCACCCGGATCAGATGCAGTGGAAAACAACAGAGTATTTTGACAGAGTCAGAGCCGATGGCGGCATGGTCATCCAGGCACACCCCTACCGGAAAGCCGGGTATATTGATACCATCCGTCTGATGCCATGGCACGTGGATGGTGTGGAAGTCTACAACGGCAGCAACCGGGATTTTGACAACGATATGGCGAAGCACTACGCCGAAATGTATAACCTGCCCATGTATGCCGGGACGGACAACCACTGCGGCAAACAGCGGCTGGCGGGTATCGAAGCGGATAGACGGTATGACAGCATTACGGAAATGCTGAAGGCGGCGGCAGAACATCCGGAATGGCTGTTCTGTTACCCCATGCCTGAGATTGACGTACATGTACCGAATGACGATGACTAATCATATATAAAGAGGATACTATGGGATATAAATACGAAATGCATCTGCATACATCGGAAATCAGTTTGTGTGCCGGTGCAACTGCCGCAGAACAGGTGGAATTTTATCTCCAAAAAGGGTATGCGGGCATCTGCGTGACCAATCACTTTATCAACGGTGTGACTCATGTACCCAAGGATATTCCGTGGGCAGACAGAGTTGCCGGATATTATCATGGTTACGAACTGGCGGCAGAAGCAGCAAAAGGCACCGGTATGGATGTGTTTTTTGCGTGGGAATACTCCATAGGCGGCGGTACGGACTTTCTGGTATATGGCCTGGGACCGGACTGGCTGCTGAAAAATGAAGAATCCCTGGATCTGCCTCCCAAGGCATATATGCAGTATGTCAGAGAAGCAGGCGCGCTGGTGGTTCATGCACATCCGTTCCGGGAAGCCGGATATATCGATATGATCCGCCTGCTGCCACGGGATGTGGACGGTGTGGAAATCTACAACGCCTGCCGGACGGATTTTGAAAACGCCATGGCAAAACAGTATGCGGGAAATTACGGTCTGTGGGCCAGTGCCGGATCCGATAACCATGTGGCAGGCAGGATCAGACAGCTGGCGGGTATCGAAGCACCTCGCCGGTATACCGATATGAAAGAGCTGCTGCTGGATACTGCTTCTCATCCGGAATGGCTTTTCTGCGAGCCGCATCCGGAACAGTAAAAGAATAAATCCATAAGAAAACACCCTGTGTGATTCCGTTTTCCGGAGACACAGGGTGTATCTTTTTGTTTTGGGTTTATTCGCCGGCTTCCAGCTTGGCGAAGTTGTCTACAATCTTCTGGATGGCGGTCTTCAGGGAATTTTCCTGCTTTTCATAGAAGGAAGCCAGGTCAGTATCGTTGGTGGATGCCTTGGTATAGATGTTGGTCTTTACATTACCCAGCTGGTATACAGTGGAGCAGTCATAAGTGGTGGTGTCGAAGATGATGTCCACCATGCCGGCAGATTCTTCATCGCGGGAGTATTTGGACTTCAGAGTGATGTCATAGTATGCAGCCAGAACGGTCTTGGTGGATGCAGACTGCAGGGCTTCCAGAATGATGGAAGTACGTTCCACATCGGAAACAGACACGGGAACGGACATACCGAAGAAGTTACCGTTGTTGCAGGAGTAGTATTGAGACTGCTTTTCATCAAACTTAGGCGCGGGCAGGATACCGAAGTTGGCTTCCATTTCACGGAGTGCCTTAGCCCAGCTGATACATTCTACCCAGAACATGACCTGGTCAGCCGGGAACATAACTTCCTGTACACGGTGGTCAAGTGCCAGTCCTCTGGTGTTCTTTTTCATTTCGGCATCGTAATATACCCGTTCATCTCCATGAACGATACCCAGAATTTTTTCATAGGCATTGATGAAATTTTCATTGTAAAAAGTGAATGCCGGAACGTCATCTGCGTCTTTCTGGGTCAGCGTGTGACCGCAGCCGTTCAGCAGGAACATATAGAATACACCCCGCCAGGACATCATGCCGTAGTCGTCATTGTCGTCGAAGGTGCCGTCACCGTTGGTGTCATTACCGGAGATTACAGCCATTTCCCCCAGTTTATCCAGCGTCCATTTCCCGTCCAGCACCAGTTCGTAGGGATCTTCCAGATCATGATCCAGAAGGATGCCTTTGTTGAAGAACATACAGATGGTTTCATCGATATGTGTGGTCATGAAATCTCCTACGCAGACATACAGCTTGTTCAGAATGGAGAGCTGTTCCGATGCGTTGGAATCCCAATACGGTTTATCGAAATTCTGATAGGGCAGCGTGTAAAGATCCATCAGATATCCGTTCTGGGCGTAGGAAAGGATATTGGAACCCTGCATAAGGGAAAGGTCGAAGGAGCCGTCTCCGGAAACAATGGCGGTTTTGATCTGGGGCGCACCCTGTTCCGTTTCGGTGATTTTGATGTTCAGCCGGTCTTCCACAGCCAGATTTCGATTGAAAATGGCGGAAGGAACCGCTTCACCGGAGTCTTCATCGGCAGTTACGTGTACTGTGGTGAACCAGTCGTTGGATTCCGGATTGGAATTGAAGATTACATACTCAAACCCTTCAAAATCCGATTCGGGCAGATCATCGGAAACTTCGGTTTCAGTCTCCGTTTCGGTTTCGGTCTCGGTTTCCGTCATCTGAGCGGCGGTTTCAGCCGGATCCGGTTCGCTTTGTGCACAGGCGATGGCAGAGGCGGCTGTCATCAGAAGTGCAAGAAAAAGAGAAAACAGGCGTTTTGCTTTCATGGTGCATCTCCTTTGATTGAATCATTTTCAAAAATGAATATACAGGTATACAGATTTATCATATCACAGATATCATAAAAAGTCAACAAAAAAATGTGTATTTCAGAAGGAATATCCAAATAAGATGACAATATTTTAAGAAAGTTAAAAATAAACTACAAAAATAGGTATTATAGCAGCCGTATAAACAACATGGTATACGGACATACTGACAGCAGAAACGAAATCATACAGGAGACAGTATGCAAATCAGACCAGCAAGGCCGGTGTATATCTACAGCTGGGGATCGGTTGTGGGGAAAAAAGAGCATGAAGGCCCTCTTGGCGAACTGTTTGACGGATACGACAGCACAGATCTGTTCGGGACAGAAACTTTTGAAAAAGCGGAATCGGAAATGCAGAAACGTGCGCTGGGACTGGCGATGGCCAAAGGCGGATTTCTGCCGGAAGATATCGATTGCCTGCTGGCAGGAGATCTGGTGAACCAGTGTATTTCCTCCACATACGGATTATTATCCTATAAACTGCCGTATATCGGGCTGTTCGGTGCCTGCTCCACAGCGGCAGAGGGACTGATCCTGTCGGCTCTGCTGGCCGGCGCATACTGCAGAAGGTGTATCAATGTCACTTCCTCTCATTACTGTACGGCGGAAAGACAGTTCCGGTTTCCTCTGGAATACGGCGGACAGAGACCTCCCACTGCCCAGTGGACAGTGACCGGATCCGGGGCGTTTGTCTGCACGGCGGAACCTGCCGATCTGCTCCGTCTGGATGGGCAATATGTACCGCAGATTACCGCAGTTCTCCCCGGGATTGCAGTGGACGGAGGGATCAACGATGCCAACAATATGGGAGCAGCCATGGCACCGGCGGCGATGGATACACTGCTGCGGTATTTTGCCGAAAATAAAAGTCTGGAGGGGATCGACCTGATCCTGACGGGAGATCTGGGCAGGGAAGGCAGCGCCATTCTGGCGGATCTGATGTGGAGTCATGGGATGGATATCTCCTCAAGACTGGCAGACTGCGGAAAGATGATTTTTCGGCTGGACGACAGAAAAACGGATGTACACGCCGGCGGTTCCGGATGCGGCTGCAGTGCGGTGGTACTGGCGGCAGATATACTGGAAAACATCCGGCAGGGCCGGTTGGAGAAGGTATTGTTTGTGGGAACGGGAGCATTGATGAATGCCATGGCTCTGTACCAGGGACAGAGTATTCCTGGCATTGCACATCTGGTGGAAATTACCCGCACGGAACTGCCGCAGGAGAAGGTGAGATGAATGGAAATGTGGATAGAATATTTGAAAGCCTTTCTGGTGGGCGGTGCATTCTGTGCACTGGCGCAGCTTCTGATTGACAGAACCCGGATTACCCCGGCGCGGATTCTGGTGATGTATGTGGTCGCCGGTGTAGCGCTGGGGGCTGCGGGGCTTTACAAACCGCTGGTGGATTTTGCGGGAACAGGTGCTGCCACGCCGCTGACGGGATTCGGGTTTCTGATTTCGGAAGGCGTGAAAAAAGCCGTGGACAAAGACGGTTTCATGGGAATATTTACCGGTGGGATCACAGCGGCGGCAGGCGGGATCACAGCGGCTGTGGTGTTTTCCCTGCTGGCAGCCTGTATTGTCAGGAGCAAACCGAAGCCATAAAAGGGGGAATCAGAATGATTGCAGGAACCGGATACCGGTATAAAATTGAACTTGTGACAGCATCGGACGTAGCGGAGTTTCACAGGATCGCTGAGGAGTGCCCGGGAAAAGTGACTATCATCAGCGGTTCAGACGGCCGGAATCGGCTCAGCGCCACCAGTTTTCTCGGCGTCCATCTGGCCAGAGCCATGTGGAACGAAATCTATGTGGAAACTGACTTCGACTGTTACAGGGAATTTGAAAAGTTTATATGCGGATAACAGGATATGGAGAAACGCAGTATATTATGCAGCACGATCTGTATCCAACAAAAAAATCACCTTGCCGGAACAGGGTGATTTCTTTATGTGATTCTTACCTTTTACTTTTTTTGTGTGCCGGTGCAAGTTCGCTGACCAGTGCCGCACCCAGAATCAGTACCGCACCGATGATGCCGTGGATTCCCAGAGGTTCCCTGAGAAACAGAGCGGAGAGAAGAACGGCAAGAATGGGATCCAGATAGCTGCCGATGGCAAGTGTGTGCGCCTGCAGATGGGGCATGGCAGCAAAATACAGGGAATAGGCAACACCTGTATGCACAATACCCAGTACAAGCAGCAGAAGAACAGAACGCAGATCCAGCGTAAGAGCACTGTAATCTACAGTGAAAAACGTGTATACCAGCATGATGACAGCGGAAATTCCCAGCTGCAGAACGGTTCTGTCTCCGGCAGAGAGGGCTTTCATGGTTTTGTTGCAGACCACCACACTGGTGTACAGTACTGCCGCTGCCAGACCCAGGATTACCCCTTTGAACTGACCGTCTCCGCCAAAACCGGATTCCGCCACGCCGGAAACAAACACCATGCCTGCCAGCGCTGCCAGGACACAGAATCCTTTCACCGGTGTCAGCCGTTCTTTCCAGATCAGAGGAGCCAGAAGAACCATAAATATGGGCGCCATATAGTAACAGAGGGTCGCTGTTGCCACCGTGGTGTACCGGTATGCTTCAAAGAGCAGAATCCAGTTGAACCCGAGAAATGCACTGGACAGGCATAACGGCAGTCCGTCCCGGCGAACCGCAGACCAGTCGATTTTCTGTTTCCGCAGAAGATGCAGGATGCAGAGAAAAAGTGCTCCTACCGCGCCGCGTACAAGGGCAATGAGGCTGGAAGGAATTGTCAGAAAATGGGTGAAAATACCGATGGTGCCGAAAATAGCCATGGCGCCGAAGAACATCCCCCGTGCGCCGGAATTCTTTGTCTGCATAACTATACCTCACAGGTTGGAACTGCTGACAGTATACCACAGGAACGGTAAAAATGCTACCATTTTCATGGAA
The DNA here is from genome assembly GCA_015064285.1 of Oscillospiraceae bacterium. Classification (GTDB taxonomy): domain Bacteria; phylum Bacillota; class Clostridia; order Oscillospirales; family CAG-272; genus UMGS1696. Next base: position 27,427 of record SVSN01000008.1, read on the forward strand.
AAATGTGCAAAAAAACAGCAGAAACCGTTTTGGGGATCCGATTCCTGCTGTTTTGGGATTTACAGTACCTTGTATCCTTCTTTTTCCACGGTCTTCTTCAGCACCGCATCGGATACATCCTTGTTCAGCTTCACAACGGCGGTGCCGGTTTCGTGGCTGACAATGGCTTCTTCTACCTGCTTCAGGGCTTCCAGAGCCTTTTTCACTCTGGCTTCGCAGTGGCTGCACATCATGCCTTCAATTTTCATAGTCTTTTCCATATCAGTATTCTCCTTTTGGGATAAAATTTTTCTGTTTCGCAGGGGACGGTCATGGGCAGCGTCATGTACCTTCACCAGATTCAGCCGCAGGGCATTGGTGACCACACAGAAGCTGGACAGGCTCATGGCTGCTGCGCCGAACATGGGATTCATTTCCCAGCCCAGCATGGAGATAAACACCCCGGCCGCCAGCGGAATGCCGAGGCAGTTGTAGAAAAACGCCCAGAACAGGTTCTCTCGGATGTTTTTCAGTACCTTTCTGCTCAGACGGATGGCGGCGGATACATCAGTCAGACGGCTGTGCATCAGCACCACATCGGCGGCGTCAATGGCCACATCCGTTCCCGCTCCGATGGCGATGCCCATATCGGCTCTGGTCAGGGCAGGGGCATCGTTGATGCCGTCACCGACCATAATCACCTTACCGGACTTTTGCAGCCGGCGGATCACCGCTTCCTTTTCGTCCGGCAGAACGCCGGCAATGACTTCATCTACGCCCGCCTGCCTGCCGATAGCTTCTGCGGTTTTCCGGTTGTCTCCGGTGAGCATGACGACCCGGATACCCATGTTCTGCAGCTGCCGGATGGCTTCCGGGCTGTCTTCCTTGATGGTGTCTGCTACGGCAATGATGCCAAGAAACCGATCCTGTCGGGCAAAGAACAGCGGTGTTTTTCCCTGGTCTGCCAGAGCTTCCGCCAGTGACAGCATATCTGACGGTACGGCGGTGTACTTTTCGATCAGTTCCCGATTGCCGCCCACAACGGTTTCACCATCCAGTATACCGGTCACACCGTTTCCGGGCAGTACGGTAAAATCAGCGGTTTGGGCAAGACCCAGTGCCCGTTCTTCGCTGCGGCGCAGGATGGCTTTGGCCAGCGGATGCTCGCTTTTGGCTTCCAGAGAGGCCGCCAGTGTCAGAAGCGTGTCTGCATCCATACCATCTGCCGGACAGATATCGGTGACAGCCGGTTCTCCTTTGGTGATGGTGCCGGTTTTGTCCAGTGCACAGACGGCGGCTTTCCCGGTTTCTTCCAGCGATACGGCGGTTTTGAACAGGATTCCGTTTTTCGCGCCTACTCCGCTGCCCACCATAATGGCAACCGGTGTGGCAAGGCCCAGAGCACAGGGACAGCTGATTACCAGTACCGAAATACCCCTCGCCAGCGCAAAACCTGCCGTTTCCCCGGCAAGCAGCCATATCAGTGTGGTGACGGCGGCAATGGTGATAACGGTGGGGACGAATATCCCTGAGACTTTGTCGGCGATTTTGGCAATGGGCGCTTTGGTGGCCGCCGCGTCACTGACCATGCGGATGATTTTGGCAATGGTGGTGTCCTCGCCTACATGGGTGGCTTCACAGCGGATAAACCCGGCCTGGTTGATGGAAGCGCCGTATACCGGATCTCCAACCGTTTTGTCAGCAGGAACGCTTTCGCCGGTCAGAGCGGATTCGTCTATAGCGGTACTGCCTTCCAGAATCACCCCGTCCACCGGAACCGCTTCTCCCGGACGGACAACAAAGATCTCTCCTTTTCTTACTTCCTCCACGGGAACGGAAATTTCTTCTCCGTCCCGCAGTACAGTGGCCATACGGGGAGCCAGATCCATCAGATTCCGCAGGGCGTCGGTGGTCTTCCCCTTGGAGCGGGCTTCCAGCATCTTCCCAACGGTAATCAGTGCCAGAATCATGGCGGCGGATTCAAAATACAGTCCATGCAGTTTATCCATGGCAAGCGCGGCGTCTCCCGCAAGCTGGGCGGCAGACATGGTATACAGTTCCCATGTACTGTAACCGAACGCCGCGGCGGATCCCATTGCCACCAGCGTGTCCATATTGGGCGCACCGTGGAGGATGCCCGCAAAACCGCTTATAAAGAATTTCTGGTTGATGACCATGACAATCCCGGCCAGAAGAAGCTGGGTCAGACCGATGGCAACCGGATTGGATGCCAGAAAGTCCGGCAGAGGCCAGTGCCACATGGTATGCCCCATGGCGACGTACATGAGAACGGCCAGAAACCCGAGAGAGGCGATCAGCCGCCGCTTCAGCCGGGGTGTTTCCGTATCGGCCAGCGGATCGGCAGGGGTATTTTTTTCACCGGCACTGTTTTTGAGTGCGGCACCATACCCCGCTTTTTCCACAGCTTTGATGATTTCGGCAGAGGAAGCCGTACCCTCCACGCCCATGGAGTGGGTCAGCAGATTTACGGAACAGCCGGACACACCGGACACACCGGATACCGCTTTTTCCACCCGGGCACTGCAGGCCGCACAACTCATGCCGGTAACAGTATATTGTTCCACAGGATTTTCCTTTCTTCGTTTGGTTTGGCTTTATTTCATCAGCCGGGCGATGGTTTCCGCCAGCTCATCGGCGGTTTCTTCTTTCCCGGCGCGGATATCTTCCACCACGCAGGTGCGGATGTGCTGGGTCAGCAGAACCTTGCCGAAGCCGTTCAGGGCAGCGGAAACTGCCGCCACCTGTGTCAGAATGTCCGGACAGTATGCATCCTTTTCGATCATTCCGCGGATGCCGCGAATCTGTCCTTCAATACGGCTCAGCCGGTTCATCAGAGCTTTGTATTCTTCCTCTGTGCGCTGCTTTGTCCTGCAGCAGCACGGGCAGATTTCTTCTTTCATAGTATCCATCGATATCACCTCGTATACCCCCTGGGGGTATATATAGGATAGCACAGAAATCATAGTTTGTCAATAGGAAATTGAAAAAAAGTCAGCTTTTTTAAAACAACCGTTCTCCTTTTACTGGCGTTTGGCGATCGGCTGCCGGATAATGCACATAAAAATAGTTTGTTACAAAAAAACACAGACGCAGAAAAATTTTTCCGCATCTGTGTTCAGGTATATTTCAGTCAAACATCCCCGTGGAAAGATACCGGTCTCCCGCATCGGGCAGCAGTGCTACAATCACTTTCCCCCGGTTTTCTTCTCTGCGGGCAAGGACGGACGCCGCGTGGACAGCCGCACCGGAGGTGATTCCCGCAAGTACGCCTTCCTCTCTGACCAGTGCTCTCCCGGCGGCATATGCTTCCGCTGTGGTGACGGTCAGAATTTCGTCAAGGAGGCCGGTGTCCAGAATTTCCGGTACAAAGTTGGCGCCGATGCCCTGCAGACCGTGAGGCCCGGCTTTGCCGCCGGAGAGCAGGGGAGAGTCTGCCGGTTCCACGGCTACAATTTTGATATTGGGATTTTTTTCTTTCAGATACCGCCCCACGCCGGTGATGGTGCCGCCTGTGCCCACACCCGCTACGAAAATATCCACTTTCCCATCGGTGTCTTCCCAGATTTCCGGGCCGGTGGTACGGTAGTGAACGGCAGGATTGGCAGGATTGGTGAATTGTCCGGGGATGATGCTGTCCGGAATCTCCCGTGCCAACTCCTCCGCTTTGGCAATGGAACCCGCCATACCCAGTTTCCCTTCGGTCAGCACCAGTTCCGCACCGTAAGCTGCAAGCAGCTGCCGCCGTTCCGCACTCATGGTATCCGGCATGGTCAGAATCACCCTGTACCCCCGTACCGCCGCAGCCAGTGCCAGCCCGATGCCGGTATTGCCGCTGGTAGGCTCAATGATAACGCTGCCGGGCTTCAGCAGTCCCGCTTCTTCCGCCGCTTCAATCATAGCAAGTCCCACCCGGTCTTTGGCGCTGCCTGCCGGATTGGCTCTTTCCAGCTTGGCCAGTACTGCGGCGGGCAGATCCCTGCCGTACCGGTTCAGATGCAGAAGGGGAGTATGGCCGATCAGTTCGGTGATGCTTTCGTAGATACGCATGATGTACACCTCGTATTTCCTATTGAAGATATAGGAATTATAGCACAGAATCCGGTTTCTGTCAAGTAAGGAGGCGGAATTTTTTTCACAAAATGTTACTGTGAAAACGAACATATTTTTGCTTTGTTCTTGCATTCACCGGAAAGATGTGGTACACTGTAGGCACAAAATCCGATAAGGCGGTGCGGCAGATGTCTTTGTATACAATCGTGGATTATTTCGGTTATGATCTTTCTCCCCAAGAACGGATGAAGGCCATCCGGACAGCAGGGTTTGATGGGGTGATTCTGCTCTGGGCGGATTATTTTGACGCGGATTATAAGGAATTTCCCCGATATGCTGCAAGGGAAGGGCTGTTTGTGGAGAATACCCATGGCCCGTACAGGGGTGCGGAAGAAATCTGGAACGACAGCGCAGCCGGTGCGGACTACATGGAGCAGATTATGTCCTGTATCCGGGACTGCCGGGAATACGGAATCCCCACCATGGTGATGCACGCGGTCAACGGCATGATTCCTCTGCCGGAGGATGCTTCCCTGGGCGTGGAACGTTTCCGGCGGATCGATGATCTGGCAGAGCGGTGCGGTGTCAATGTGGCGGTGGAGAACCAGGGAAATCCCCTGTATCTGGATCTGGTTTTTGATGCGGACAACCGGTTTTCGGATCGGATCGGGTTCTGTTTCGACAGCGGACACGAGAATTTTTATTCTCCGAACTGGCATCTGCTTTCCCATGCGTATGGAGAAAAGCTGATGGCACTCCATCTTCACGACAACAACGGAAAAGAGGACACCCATGTCCTGCCGTTTACGGAAGCACCGGAAGGATGGGGTGTGGACTGGACGGCGATCCGCCAGCAACTGCAGTCCATGCAGTACAAAGGAGCGGTGGCACTGGAAACGCTGAACAAAGGGTACGAGCAGATCACAGACCCGGTGGAGTTTCTCAGACTGGCACTGGAACGGGCGAAAAGGATAATGTAAAACGAAAGCATCCGTGGCAGAAAAATCTCCGGCGGATGCTTCTTGATTTATATAATAATCCCATCCAGATGGTCCACTTCGTGCTGGATGATCTGTGCTGTCCAGCCGGTGAAGGTTTTCATGCGGATCTGCATTTTTTCGTTCTGATACTGTACCTTAATGGTGCGCCAGCGTTTGGTTTTTCGGGTGCCTGTGAGGGAAAGACAGCCTTCTTCCGTTTCATAAGGCTTTTCCTTCTTCAGAATTACCGGGTTGTACATGACCATGTATTCCCCTTCGTTGTCAAAAGCAATAATCCGCTTCAGTTCACCGATCATGTTGGCGGCCATACCCACACAGCCGTCTTTGTGTGCTTTCAGTGTCTCCAGCAGATCCTCCGCGATACCAATGTCTTCCGGTGTAGCCGGTGCGGAAGGCTGGGCTAAGAGAATGATATCTTTATTGATTTCGCGTATCATAAAAGTAACCTCCGTTTATTTCTGACAGACAGTGCAATGCGCATACACAAGATCGTTTCCGTCTTTTTCGTCAAGGAGAACAAAGCCAAGAGAGGCGTACAGTGCCTGCGCCCGGTGGTTGTCCGTTTCCACCGCCAGTTTTACAGGCAGATCCGGGCAGACTTCGCGGAGTATCTGCAGTGCCAGCCGGGCGGCGGCGGTTCCATATCCTTTGTGCTGATGGTGTGCATCAATCATATACCCGAAGGAAACGCCGTCCCCTTCCGCCAGCCACGGGGAAAACACAATAAACCCGATCCGGGTTCCGTCCGTTCGGCAGATCACACAGGGAAGAAATTTCTCCGGCCACAGCCAGGCTCTGCCGATGGAAAAACCGGGCGGATTCACAAAATCCCGCTGCTCAGGTGTCAGGATGAGTTCCTGGGAGGCGTACCAGAGATCCTCCTGATCGGAAATCGGGCGGATCAGAATATTGTCAAGTGTGCGCCTGTCTTCGGAAAGATCACGGATTCGCCGGGGAAGGGGTGGTGTCATAATACAGCCTCCGAATGGCAATATATGAAGCGATTCCGCAGAAAATCTGTGTAGTCACCACGGCAAAACAGTTTCTGGCTTGTGGGATTTCCGCATGTACGAACAATCTCACAGAAAGGTACAGAGGCACGGATATGTTGTGCGGGTGTACTGTTTTCTGTATATCGCTGTAAAATAGTTTCTGCGTTGTCTGTGTAAAGATTACCAAGCCGCCAGTGAGGAGACGGAGTGGTGATGTTGGGGAACACGTCATAGTTGTGGTCTATGTAGAATACCGGTGTGTCCGTGACAATGTTTTCTGTATCCTGCGAATCGGCAAGAAGGGAATACCATTGTGCTTCTGTTCTGCCGAAAATCTCTGTTGGGTCTTCCGTCCCGAAATGCCTGCAGGTATACTGCATCAAAAGCGGTGGGATTTCAGCCAGATCTGCCGGAGTCAGCCACAGATCGTAGTTGTTTTCATTTGCACCGTCACAGGAGCCCTGATGCAGGAAAAAAGAGAATTCTTTTCCGACGGCGGTACACCGTGCTTCCAGACCCATGGAACGGATTATGGAAACCAGATGGGGCAGTTCCGGAAGGGTTTCTCTGTTGACAAAGGTCTGGATCCGGGGGACAATACCGTTTTGCAGCAGGATATCGACAGCAGAGAGAATTTCCCGATAAGCACCTTTTCGACCGGTGTATCTGTCAGTCATTACTTCTCCGCCGAACAGGGTAAGCTGTACCGCCTGTACGCCGCGTTCTTTCAGCCAATCGACATACGAAGCATCCCTCACCAGCCGCCAAACGCTGACCAGCTCAAAATGCGGTGTTTTCCGGTCGGAAAGAGCGGTGGTCAGATTCCACAGTTCCCGGTAATCCTCCGAAAAATCCGGTTCCCGGTACCAGTAGTCTATTTCCAGGGAATCCGTAAAGGGACGGAAAGCGGCGGCTGCATCGTGCAGGGCGGTGGTGGGCATACGTCCATTGGGTGTATGACCCAGCCAGCAGTGGCGGCACCGGTTCGGGCATCCGTGCATATCGAGACATACGGTAAGATGACGGAAATGCATTTGCGGCTCCTTTCTGTGGAATAACGGAAAAACAAAAAGGCAGCCATGATAATGACTGCCGCTGGAGACATGGGGACTCGAACCCAAGACCTCTCGGATGTGAACCGAACGCTCTAACCAGCTGAGCTATGCCTCCGTTCTTTGGAACAGTGTTATTATAGCACAATCCTTCTCTGTTTTCAAGAGGTTTCCGGGATTTTTTTGCATGAATTTTTTCACATACTTCCTTTCGAAAACAAAAAAAGACCCCGCCACTCGAAAAAGCAGCGGGAATCTTTGCAGAAAACTCAGTCAGCAAACTTGATTTCAACTTCACGACCGCAGGCAGCGGACTTGTTGATACCGTCGATGATAGCCTGGTTGTACAGGATCTGAGAGGTGGGAACGGGTGCGGGACCATTGGTCTTGATGGCATCCAGGAAGGAGCGGATCTTCTTGTCGAACAGACCGGCGCCCTTGTTTTCCAGAATCGGAATCACGGTGTCGAATCTCTGACCGGCGATGTCGTGGTACAGAGTCATTGCGCCGCCGACAGAACCGTTCCAGCAGTCGGTGGAGGGGATACGCAGAGCGCCTTCGGTACCGAAGATGATGGTATCACCGGGCGTGTTCACGTGCATAGCCCATGCAATTCTGAAGTCCAGAATGATGTCGCCTTCCAGACGGATGAAGGCAGCTGCAAAGTCGTCAACGGAGAAACGGGCAGCGTCAGCACCGTTGTACTTGGGGTTCTTGCCGAAGAAATCGGAAACATAACCGGAAACGGTCAGCGGCTTCGGATAACCGATGGCGTTCAGAACCATGTCGAGGGAGTAGCAGCCGATATCGCCCAGTGCACCGATACCACCGGTGGACTTTTCGATAAAGGTGGAACCCGGAATACCGCGACGACGGCCGCCGCCGGTCTGGATGTAGTAGATCTTGCCCAGAACGCCGGAGTCAACGATCTTCTTGATCATCTGCATATTGGCGTCGAAACGGGGCTGGAAACCTACGGAGATGAATGCCTTGGATGCCTTTTCAGCAGCGCATACGGCTTCAGCTTCTTCCAGGGTTACGGTGAAGGGCTTTTCCAGCAGAACGGGGATGTCGTGTTCCATCGCATAGATAGCGGGAGCAGCGTGCTGGGTGTTGTAGGTACAGATGGAGATACCATCCAGATCGGGTTCGTTATCGATCAGTTCCTTGTGGCTGGGGTAGAAACGTACGCCCTTAACGCCATATCTTTCCATGAACTTTTCAGCCTTGCCGGGGATCAGGTCAGCGGCAGCAACGATTTCTACGTCGGGCTGGTTCTTGTAGCTCTGGATGTGGGATTCAGCGATCCAACCGGTACCGATAATCGCGATCTTGAACTTGTGGTCGGTATCGTAAACTTTTTCTTCTGTGGTAGCCTGCTTGAACTGGCTCAGAACTGCATCAGACATTGTGATGTCCACCTTTCATTTTTTATTTTATTACCGGGACTGGCCGCCCGGCGTATTTACATATTTAGGGAATGAAACTTACCAGCCAACGGACTTGAGGTTTTCTCTTGCCTTGGTGATGCATTCCATTCTGGTCAGACCCATAGAGGGTTCGTCCTGTTCCACAACAACCCAGCCAGCACCTGCATCAACAGATGCGTCCAGGATTGCCTGCATATCCTGCATACCGGAACCGAAGGGACGGAATTCGAACGTGGATTCTTCTTCTTCCTTTTCTTCTTCTTCGATACCGATCAGGGCATACAGATGGGTGGGGAGCTTACCGCTCATGTAGAAGTCCTTCAGATGCACAACGGGAGCTCTGCCGGTGTACTTGCGTACGTATGCAGCGGGTTCTTCACCGCCCACATTTACCCAGCAGGTATCCAGTTCGGTCTGCAGATATGCGGCGGGAACACGGTTATACAGAATATCCAGACCGTACTCGCCGTCTACCTTCTTGAATTCAAAATCATGGTTGTGGTAAAGCAGGGTCAGGCCCATGTCAGCAGCCATCTTGCCGATCTTGGCAACCACTTCGATGGTTTCTTCAAACTTATCAGCACCGGGGCGGCGTTCTTCGGTTACATAGGGAACAACTACGAATTTGCAGCCGATTTCCTTATAGGCAGCCAGAGTGCCTTCGGTATCCTTAATCATATCGTCCAGCGGAACGTGAGCGGAAATGGGGGTCAGACCCAGTTCTTCACACCATGCCTTGATATCAGCAGGGGCGTTGCCGAACAGACCGGCGAATTCAACACCGGCATAGCCGATTTCCTTCACCTTGGTCAGAGCAGCTTTCATGTCTGCTTCTACGCTGTCGCGGATAGAATACAGCTGTACAGCTACCGGTAATGCCATAATATATCCTCCAGGAAACAAAAATAGTCAAAAATCACAAAACCAAAGAATACCTTGGCCACCAAATTGGAATTGGTGTGTGCTTTTTTCTTATTATAACGTACTCGGATCATAAAATCAAGAGCTTTTCTACAGAAATTTTTGTTTTTCAGATATTATTTTGTGAAAATAGGCGCAATCGCCTGCAGGCAAATGAAAGAAAGCAGGGAGGCGTTTCTTTGGTGGAAAATAACAGATTTTATTATAAAACTTTTCACTATATGTGTTATGTACTGTACGTAATTTCCATAGGGATAGAGTCTCCAGTTTTCCATGAATACAAAAGGGAAAGATTGTGCTTTATAGCCATTGACAAAAAAGGTTGAAATCTGTATAATTTTATGATAATAAGCGAAGTCTTTTTCATCGGACTTTGGATCACCCAAGAAACCGGGTTTCCCGGGGAAAGAGGTAATGATGCAGATCGGTGTATGCGTCCATCTGGATGCGATCGAAGGTATGGGGGAAAAGCTGGCGGCTATCCGTCAAAACGGCTTTACCACCTGTCAGCTGCTGGCATGGAATCCGGAAGTATGGACGGAAGAAAATGCAGCTGTTCTGAAAAGTCTCCTGCAGGAATATGGCGTAACGCCTTCCGCTTTCTGGTGCGGCTGGATCGGCCCCAAGGTATGGAATTTCACCGAAGGTCCGAAGACACTGGGTCTGGTGCCGGAAGAATATCGGGCAGAACGGGTGAAGAACCTGTGCGACGGTGCGGATTTTGCCCATATTCTGGGTATCACCGACGTGATTACCCACATGGGGTTCATTCCGGAAGATCCGAACGATCCTGTGTTTGTTCCGTTCTGCGATGCGGTACGTACAGTTGCTGAACATATGCAGAAAAACGGACAGTGGCTTTTGTTTGAAACCGGGCAGGAAACGCCTGTCGCCATGCTGCGGTGCTTTGAAACCGTTGGTACGGACAATCTGGGTGTGAACCTGGATACCGCAAACCTGATCCTGTACGGCAAGGCTAATCCGGTGGATGCACTGGATGTAATCGGGAAATATGTCCGCAATCTCCACGCCAAAGATGGTTTCTACCCCACAAACGGCATGAATCTGGGGCATGAAGCCCGTCTGGGTGATGGCAAAGTAGACTTTGAAGGACTGTTCGCAGGACTGCACAAACTGGGTTACAATGGTCATGTGACCATCGAACGGGAAATCAGCGGTGAACAGCAGAATCTGGATATCCTGTACGCAAGAGAATATATGCAGGAAATCATCGACCGCGTATGCGTTGATTGAGAAATAAAGAATAATATAAATAACATAATATAAATAACAATGTAAAAAAGAAAGGTGAGGTCACAACATGCAAAACAGCGTTATGGAAAGCAAAATCGCTTACGAAGGACTTACGTTTGATGACGTACTGCTGATCCCCCAGAAGAGCGAAGTACTGCCCCGGGATATCTGTCTGAAGACAAAGCTGACCAACAAGATTACCCTGAACATTCCTCTGATGAGCGCTGCCATGGATACGGTTACCGAATCCGCTCTGGCGATTGCTATGGCCCGCGAAGGCGGCGTTGGCACCATTCACAAGAATATGCCTGTAGAAGCACAGTGCGATCAGGTAGAACGGGTAAAGCGTAGTGAAAACGGCGTTATCACCAATCCTTTCTTCCTGGGTGCGGATAACTATGTGTACGAAGCCGATGAACTGATGGGCAAGTACAAGATTTCCGGTGTGCCGATCTGTGATGCTGACGGCAGACTCATCGGGATTATCACCAACCGTGACCTGCGGTTCATGACCGATTTCAATGTGCCGATCCGCGATGTAATGACTAAGGAAAATCTCGTTACCGTTCCCGTAGGTACCACCCTGGATGAAGCCAGAGAAATTCTGCGTCACAACAAGATCGAAAAGCTGCCCATCGTGGACGAAAACTACCACCTGAAGGGCCTGATCACCATCAAGGATATCGAAAAGGCAGAACGGTATCCCAACGCTGCCAAGGACGAACACGGCAGACTTCTGTGCGGTGCCGCTATCGGCGTTACCGCAGACGTAGTGGAAAGAGCAGGTGCTCTGCTTAAGGCCGGCGCTGACTTCCTGGTGCTGGACTCCGCTCACGGTCATTCCCAGAACATCATCAACTGTGTTGCCAAGGTAAAGAACGCATATCCCGAATGTCAGCTGGTTGCCGGTAACATCGCTACCACCGAAGCTGCTGCAGACCTGATTTCCGCAGGCGCTGATGCCATCAAGGTTGGTATCGGCCCCGGTTCCATCTGTACTACCCGTATTGTTGCCGGTATCGGTGTTCCCCAGGTTTCCGCTATCATGAACGCTTACGAAGTAGCTGCCAAGGCCGGTATTCCCGTAATCGCTGACGGCGGTATCAAGTACTCAGGGGATCTGACCAAGGCCATCGCCGCCGGTGCTGACGTAGTGATGATCGGTTCTCTGCTGGCAGGCTGTGAAGAATCCCCCGGGGATACCGAAATCTACCAGGGCAGAAAGTTCAAGGTTTACCGCGGCATGGGTTCCATGGCTGCTATGGAAAAAGGCTCCAAGGACCGTTACTTCCAGGAAAACCAGAAGAAGCTGGTACCCGAAGGCGTAGAAGGTCGTGTTCCTTTCAAGGGCGCTGTTTCCGACACTGTATATCAGCTGATCGGTGGTCTCCGTGCCGGTATGGGTTACTGCGGTACCAAGACCATTCAGCTGCTGAAGGAAAACGGCAAGTTTGTACGGATCACCGGCAACGGTCTGCGGGAATCTCATCCTCACGACATCAACATTACCAAGGAAGCACCTAACTACTCCGTTCAGGCGCAGTAAAGTGTTTTTCCCGATCCACCATTGACAGCAGAATAAAACAGAAGAACCGGAGGGATCCATTGCGGAATCTCTCCGGTTCTTTCGTTGGTGTCAAAAATGGAGGAATTACTGATTCTTCATATCTTCCAGAGCCTGAGCCCAGGAAGTTTCAGCTTTGGCGATATTGCTCTGGAAAGTAGAAGCAAAACTGCTGGGATCGCTCTTCATGGGATTGTAGATACACGCAGTGATAAGACCGCTGAAGTAGAGGTTGTATTCATCCAGGGTGTTTTTGGTCAGACCGGCCATAATCAGGTCGATGCACTGACCGGACATTTCGTCGCGGGAATACTTGGTCTTCATAGCAGTTTCCAGGAAGGCATCCATATATGTACGGTGTGCTTCGCCGCAGAGTGCTTCCAGGACAGCACCTACTGCTTCGATCTTGTTTTCTGCAGTGGATTTGGGAACACAGAGCACCGTACCGGATTCGTGTACACCAGCATAGTACATATCCTGTTTTTCATCCAGCTTGGGCATGGGGATCAGACCGTATTCAGATTCCATTTCGCGCATGGAAGAGTCGGTGGCGGAGATCATTCGTGCGGCCAGGAACAGGCTGGCATCTTCCGTGAACAGTACAGCCTGGTCAGCAATGCTGCCTTTGCCGATGAAGGAACCGGCGTTTTCATTCATCAGAGCGTACACTTTTTCGATGGAGGTTACAGTACGTTCGTTGTTCATGGTGATGGTCAGTACTCCATCGGCATCCCGCTGGTACAGATCCATATTCAGGCTCATTGCCCATCCGGCCAGTTCCTCATACTGGTTTTCAGACCAGAGCAGACCGTATGTATCGTTTTCATCTGCCATACCGTCACCGTTTACATCCTGATATGCACCGGCTATCAGGGTACTCAGATTGTCAATGGTGAAAGTGCCGTCCAGAACCATTTTATAAACTTCGTCGGCGTCTCCATACACATCGGTGTACATGGACTTGTTGAAAAACATGATGCAGGTCTGGGCCAGATTGGTCAGCAGCATATCGCCTACAACGAAATGCATGGCTTTACCGTCAAGGGAGAGGGCCTTGTTGGCGAACTGCCACCACCAGGGAGATTCCCAGTTTACATAGGGAATGCTGGAGATGTCCCGCATGTAGGGGTTCATTCCCTGTCCGGCGGAGGTGTTGCCGGTTGCCAGGAAATAGTCAAATGTATCGTCGGAAGACATAACCACATTTTTATATACTGTAATGTCATTTTTCAGAGAGCCGCCCTCAGAGGCAGTCCACTGCAGATCCACATTCAGTCTGTCTGCAACGGAGTTGTTCCGTTCCCATACCAGGTCAGAGACGATATCTCCTACATTGTCGGTACCGCAGACGTCATTGGTGATCCAGTAACCGCCGTTGGTGCCTTCTGCCATGGAAGCAACCCCACGGAACAGACAATTTATCGCCATGCCGCCGAAGTCAAGATCATCGGGCAGTGCGTCAAGATGATTGGCACGGACATCGGGAGCCGGTTCGGTTTCAACGGTGATGTCATTCTGTGTTTCAACGGGTGTGGTTTCGCCGGAGGTACCTTCATCCTTGGAGCAGGCGGGCAGCACCATCAGCAGTGCCAGAAGAAGGGATGTCAGTTGAATACGTTTTTTCATAGAAAACCCTTTCATAATGTAATTAAGTTGTATAATTTGCACTTGCATTATTATAACATAAATCGTTATTTTTGAAAATATATATCTTATCTAAAATTAAACGGAACATATTTGTATAATTCTGTAAATATTGAAGCGGATACAGGTTTATCCCGGAATTCCGGCTTGGGGACGGAAAGAGAAAATACTTGACAATACAGGATATATATGATATAATTTAATTAACCAAAAAGTTAATTAAAAGAGGTGGTATTGTGGGGATTCAGAATACCATGAAAGCGCTGGCGGATCCTACCAGACGGGAGATTCTGGAAATGCTGAAGAAATCCCGGCTGTCGGCAGGGGAGATAGCGGGGCATTTTGCCATGTCTGCGCCTGCTGTTTCCAAACATCTGGGTATCCTTAAGGATGCGGAACTGATCCGGGACTGCAGAGAAGGAAAGTATATTTACTACGAACTGAATGTGTCGGTACTGGAAGAAGTGATGCTATGGATAGCAGAACTGAAAGGAGAAAAGGATGAAGAACGGATACCGGATACTGATCGTACTGATGCTGGTAATTCTGGTTGTGACCTGCATACTGCTGGTTCTGTCACCTGACACGGTGCCGGTGCATTACAATCTGGCCGGGGAAATCGACCGGATGGGCAGCAAGTATGAATATCTGATTTTTCCGGTACTGGCAATTCCGGTAGGCGGCTTTTTCGGCTGGATGGCAAAACGGTACCGGCATACCCCGGCAGATGAAAAAGCACTGGTGATCTCCGGTATCTGTGTCCTTTCGGTGATGGGATTTCTGGGGATTTACTTCCAGATAGCTGCAATCCTGTACGATCCGATGGCAGGGGGCGGCCTGCAGCTGAATGTGATGCGGCTGACGGTGATGGCCATCGGTGCTATGCTGATGATTCTCGGAAATTTCATGCCCAAAGCAAGGCGGAACTCCTTCTACGGCCTGCGTACCGGATGGAGCCTGTCCAGTGACGAAGTATGGCAGAAAAGTCAGCGCTTTGCCGGACATACATCGGTACTCTGCGGTGTGATCATGGTACTGCTTGCCGCTTTTCTCGACGGTTTTCCCTGCCTGATCATGAGTACAGTACTGGTACTGCTGTGGATGATTGCCAGTGTGGTGATGTCATACCGATACTACAGAGAAAGTAAGAAGTAAGAGGGAAGAAATAAGAAGTATTTTCATCAAAAAACGGCTTGCAATGAGGAAGTTTATCCCCATAGCAAGCCGTTCTTCTGTTTCAGACGATTTCCTATTTCTTACATCTTAATTTGCGTGTCGCCGGAAGCCGTACTCAATCAATAAAATCAAACTCAAATCCGGCGATGCGTACCGTGTCTCCTTCTTCACAGCCGGCGTCACGCAGCTTGTCGATGATGCCGCATTTTACCAGAGAATTTTCAAAATACAGCATGGATTCCCGGTCGTTGAAGTTGATCCGGTCGATCAGAGCATCTGCCCAGCGGCCTTCCACCACGAATACAGCGTCGTCTCCGCGGGAGATAGTTACATCTTCCGCACCTTCGTCGCTGATTTCCAGATCCTCGGGCGTGATCTCGGTTTCGTAGGTCAGTGTTGGCGGCAGGGTGCGCAGCTGGTCGGCAATGGCGTCCACCAGATCCTTCAGCCCCAGCTTTTTGGCGGCGGAGATGTAGTACAGTTCATACCCCAGCTCGGCACAGCGCAGCTCCAGAGCGGATGCTTCTTCGGAAAGCTCGGGAATTTCGATGAATTCGTCCTCGGAATCCACCAGCAGATCTGCTTTGTTGGCAACCACAATTCTGGGTCTTGCGGCCAGCTCGGGAGAGAACTTTTCCAGTTCTGCGGCAATGGTTTCAAAGTCTTCCACGGCAGGACGGCCTTCGCTGCAGGAGATGTCTACCACCTGCACCAGCATCCGGCACCGTTCGATATGACGCAGGAAGTCGTGCCCCAGTCCCAGACCTTCGGAAGCGCCTTCGATCAGACCGGGGATATCCGCCATGACAAAGCCGGATTCGCCGCCGGTGGAAACCACACCCAGAGAGGGTTCCAGTGTGGTGAAATGGTAATCCGCAATCTTGGGCTGTGCGGAGGAAAGAGCAGCCAGCAGGGAAGATTTCCCGGCGGAAGGAAGACCTGCCAGACCCACGTCCGCGATCATTTTCAGCTCCAGAATGACTTCTTTTTCCTCGCCGGGCAGCCCGGGCTTGGCAAAACGGGGAATCTGCCGGGTAGGGGTGGCAAAATGCTTGTTGCCCCAGCCGCCGCGGCCGCCGTGACAGAGCACGAATGGCTCATCCCCGGTCATGTCGTGGATAATCTTGCCGGATTCGGCTTCCCGGATCAGGGTTCCGCGGGGCACCTGAATGATCACATCCGCACCATTCTTGCCGTGGTATTTGGAACCGGCTCCGTCACTGCCGTTTTCCGCCACGAATTTACGCTTGTACCGGAATGCCAGCAGGGTATTGGCACCTTCGTCGATGGTGAAGACAATATTGCCTCCGTTGCCGCCGTCGCCGCCGTCAGGACCGCCCTTGGCAACATATTTTTCCCGCCGGAAGGAAACAACGCCGTTGCCCCCGTTGCCGGCTTTTGTATAAATTTTGATCTTGTCAATAAACATTCGTCAGTCTCCTCGGCGGCCCGGCTCAGTTGTGGGGGCTCACCAGTTTATAATGATTGATTTTGTAGTTTTCGATGCAGTGGGTAATGATGTCCATGGCCTCTTCCCGGCTGCCGATTTCGTCTACAACAGTGTCCTTGTTTTCCAGCGTCTTGTAAACGGAGAAGAAGTGACGCATTTCTTCGAAAACATGGGGCTGCAGGTCGTAGATGGTCTGGACGGTATTGTAATAAGGATCGGTGTAGGGGACGGCAATGATCTTTTCGTCCAGTCTGCCGCCGTCGGTCATTTTGATAACGCCGATGGGATAGCACTGCACCAGTGTCAGCGGAACCAGAGGTTCGGAGCAGATCAGCAGTACATCCAGCGGGTCATCGTCGTCCGCATAGGTCAGCGGAATAAAGCCGTAGTTGGAGGGATAGTGGGTGGAGGTGTACAGAATCCGGTCCAGCTTCAGAAGGCCTGTAGACTTGTCCAGTTCATACTTGATCTTGCTGCCCTTGGTAATCTCAATAACAGCATAAAAAGATTCGGAAGTGATTTTTTCGGGATTGAAATCGTGCCAGATATTCAAGAGGCGTACCTTGCCTTTCTTTCGGTTGGATGAGTTGGATTATCGGTTGGACAGAATTTCCGCTGCCAGTTCGCCGAGAATCTTCACGCCCCGGTCGATGTCTTCATCGGAGGGCATGGAGTAGTTCAGACGGAAGGAGTCGGACTTGCCGTCAGGGTCACAGCAGAATGCGGCGCCGGTAACAACGGCTACCTTGCGGGCAACGGCTTTCTTGACGAATGCGGAGGAATCCATGCCGTCCGGCAGGGTGCACCACAGGAACAGGCCGCCTTCGGGACGGGTGTACTTGATTTCCTTCGGCATATACTTGTCCAGAGCTGCCAGCATTCGTTCGCACTTGCCGCGGTACAGATCCCGGATTCCCTGGATATGGGCATCCAGATCGCATTCGGTCATGAACTTGTGGCAGAGCATCTGGAAGAACAGGTTGGTGTGTACGTCTTCCACCTGCTTGGCTACGATAACCTTGGACATCAGTACAGAGTTGCCGCAGAGGAAACCGATACGCATCCCGGCTGAGAGAATCTTGGAGAAAGAGGAACAGTACAGTACCCGTCCGTCGGTATCAAAGGACTTGTATGTGGGAACGTCTTCTCCGGCGAAACGCAGTTCTCCATAGGGGTTATCTTCCAGAATGATCAGATTGTATTTCTGTGCAATGGCGTATACGGCCATCCGGTTTTCCAGAGAGGAGGTAATGCCGGTGGGGTTCTGGAAGGTGGGGATGACATACAGAAGCTTCGCACGCTTTTCGGTCTGCAGCAGGGCTTCCAGTGCTTCCGTGTCAATACCGTCAGCCTTCAGCGGTACGCCCAGGGTTCTGGCACCGTTGGAACGGAAACCGTTCAGAGCGCCGATAAAGCTGGGTTCTTCGCAGATCACAGCATCGCCTTCGTTGCACAGAGCCTTGCAGGCCAGTTCCAGACCCTGCTGACCGCCGGTGGTGATGATGGTGGTGTCGTCTTCGGTGCCGACACTGAATTTTTCCTTGATTCTGGCGGCAACGGCTTCTCTGAGCGGGACATAACCTTCGGTGATTCCGTACTGCAGAGCCTTGGCGGCATCGTTTGCAAAAATGTCAGCGGACAGACGGGCCATGTCGTCCACGGGGAAGGACAGGGGATTGGGGTTGCCGCCGGCGAAGCTGATGATGGTGGGGTCGGTCAGAGACTTGAAGATTTCCCGGATGGCGGAAGGCTTCATAACGGCAAGTTTATCGGAGAAAATGTATTCCATATGTAAAGTTCCTTTCAGAGAGAGCGAAAATAATTCACATTATATTATACCACATTTCCGGTGGAATTACAAGAAAACCGGGAGATTTTTCCTTTGCCGTATATATAGAAAGAAGGAAAATTTATCTGTTCTACCCTGTGAAAACCCACAAAAACCGAAGGAAAAACAGATTTTGCGGGAAAGCTCTTGCATATGCCCGTATTTTTTGGTATACTTATATATTATAGGCCGATTTTGTCCCCTTAAACGGGGAAAGCTGAAAATACGGGAGAATCCTATGGCAGACGTAAAAATCAGCGACCTGCTGAGAATGCAGCATACGCTGGCCGAAACCAAAGGCTGGCTGGGTGACCGTACCCCGGAGCATGCCCCCATGAGCATTCTCTGGTCCATTGACGAGCTGGGAGAAGCCATCGCCATCATCAAGAAAAAAGGCAGTCAGGCCATCATGGACAATGAAAGTGTGCGTGAACACTTTGTGGAAGAAGTGGCGGATGTGTTCATGTATCTGTTCGACATGATGGAATCCTACGGGATCACGGCAGAGGAGTTTTCCGATGCTTATGTTGGTAAGTTCCGCCGGAATATGGGCAGAGACTGGGTGGAAAACGACGCCATGTATGAGAAAATTCCGGTACGCCGACTGATTCTCTCTCTGGCTATGGTAGAATCTGCCCCGGAACAGGCCGCACGGATGGTGGAAGTACTGTCCAAAACCGATGTGAAACTGACGCTGATTGCCCATGCGGACACAGAACGGATCCGTGAACGGCTTATGCGCTGTGATATTTCCCCGGATGCTTTTGCCATGATTTCCGCTGATTTTCTGGCAGATACAGCGGCACTGATGACAGCCGGACTGGCAGAGGATGCCCCCGATGCCGCTGCGGCGCTGGTGCTGGATCCGGAGGAAAAAATGGCGGCTGTACAGGCCGGGATCCGGACAATTTCCTTCGCGGCGGACGGCCTGGGAACCGATTACACCTGCGGGGATCTGACCGAAGTGGCAAATATTCTTGCGGCAATGTGAAGTCTGAGATACAGTGAAGGGAAGTGGTATCATGCGGTATACAGATTATACCGGAACCGACACTTTCAGAACAAATGATGATTACAGAATTTAATCAATACGGAAACAATACGAAAGGAATATAAAATCATATGGAATCCTTTACCAGAAACGACAAAAGAACCCATTACTGCGGCACACTGACCGCCGCAGACATCGGCAAAAAGGTATCTCTGCTGGGCTGGTGCCAGAGACAGAGAGACCTGGGCAGCCTGATCTTCATCGACCTGCGTGACCGTACCGGTATTGTACAGCTGGCCTTTGACGACACCACCGATCGTGAAATCTTCGACAAGGCATTCGGCGTCCGTTCCGAATATGTTCTGGCTGCACAGGGGACTGTCCGTTCCAGAGGCGAAGGTGCGATCAACAAGGACCTGCCTACCGGCGAAATCGAAATCTACGTGGAAAGCTTCAAGGTACTCTCCGCCGCACAGACTCCTCCCTTCGAAGTGTCCGACAATGCCAAGGTTGGCGAAGCCACTGCTCTGAAGCACCGTTATCTGGATCTGCGCCGTCCTTCCCTCCAGCGGAACATGATGATGCGCCATGAAATCGCAAAGGTTACCAGAGAATACTACTACGAAAACGGCTTCATCGAAATCGAAACCCCCATGATGATCAAGCCCACCCCCGAAGGAGCAAGAGACTATATCGTTCCCTCCAGAATCCATCATGGTTCCTTCTACGCCCTGCCCCAGTCTCCCCAGATCTACAAGCAGCTGCTGATGCTGTCCGGCTTTGACCGGTATATCCAGCTGGCCCGCTGCTTCCGTGACGAAGACCTGAGAGCAGACCGTCAGCCCGAATTTACCCAGATTGACCTGGAAATGTCCTTTGTTACCGAAGACGACATCATGGAAATGAACGAAGGCTATGTAGCCAGACTGTTCAAGGAAATCCTGGATGTGGAAATTCCTCTGCCTCTGCCCCGCCTGACCTTCCATGACGCTATGGAACGCTACGGTTCCGACAAGCCCGACACCCGTTTCGGCATGGAAATCCAGAATATTTCCGATCTCGTGGCAAACTGTGGCTTCAGCGTGTTCACCGGTGCTATCGAAGCCGGCGGTTCCGTTCGTGTCATCGTAGCCAAGGGCGGCGCTGCCAAGCTGACCCGTAAGGAAATCGACAAGCTGACCGAACATGCCCGCGGTATCGGCGCAAAGGGTCTGGCTTATGTTCGCTGGGTTGACGAAGCGCCGAACTGCTCCTTTGCCAAGTTTATGGCAGAAGGCGAACTGGATGCTATTCTTGCCAGAATCGGGTGTGAAAAGGGTGACGTTGCCCTGATCGTTGCCGACAAGGATAAGGTAACTCTGCCTGTGCTGGGCGCTCTCCGTCTGCTGGTGGGCAAGCAGCTCGATATGATTCCCGCAGGCTACAACTTCCTGTGGATCACCGAATTCCCCTTCTTCGAATGGGACGAAGAAACCCAGACCTGGCTGGCTATGCACCATCCCTTCACCATGCCTCTGGACGAATGCCTGGAATACATCGACACCGATCCCGGCAAGGTTCGTGCCAAGGCATACGACCTGGTGCTCAACGGTGTGGAAATTTCCTCCGGCTCCATCCGTATCACCGATGTGGAACTGCAGCAGAGAATGTTCCGCCGCCTGGGTCTGACACCCGAAGAAATCGACCGGAAGTTCGGCTTCCTGGTAGACGCATACCGTTACGGTGCTCCTCCGCACGGCGGTGCTGCACTGGGTCTGGACCGTCTGGCAATGATCATGTGCGGTGCCGACAGTCTGCGTGACGTTGTGGCTTTCCCCAAGATCCAGAACGCTTCCGAACTCATGTCCGCCTGCCCCGCTCCTGCCGATCCCAAGGCACTGGAAGAACTGGGTATTGCTGTAGTGGAAGAAGAAAAGTAAGACCTGCTGTGTAAGCATAAGAAAAGAACAGTCTGTTTTGCGCAGGCTGTTCTTTGTGTTTGGGCAGAATTATATTACCGTTCGATCACCGCGCACCAGCTTTCGGTCAGAGCTGTTTTGTCCGCCATGGCCAGCCGGTCATTCAGGATAACGGTACGCAGATTGGCAAACAGTACCAGATCAGCCAGATCCATTGCGTATCTTCCCGTGGTATCCGGAATCATACCGGACAGGCATTTGCTCCCCAGTTTTCCATCACTTTCCAGCATATCAAGCAGGGCTTCCCGTTCCGTTTCCGTCAGTGTGGGATCCAGAAACGCCATGGGGCTGCTCAGCGCTGCCGGTGACAGGGCGAATATCTCTCCCCGACGGTGATCCCGGAGCTGACTGAGAATATCACTTTTGAAGGGGTCAAATGCGATGCCGTTTGCTGTGCAGTACCGTTCAAAAGCTGCGGTTATCTCGGATTCCGGGGCGTTCACATCCAGGCTGTTTTCCCGGATCACAGTCATGTAAATTTCCTGAGCATACCGTTCCAGTGTTTCTTCTGTTCCGTCCAGACAGGTATACCGTGACAGAAGCTCCAGACAGGCATTTTCATCCTTCGGCAGATACCGTTCCAGTACCGGCAGGGGGCATACATCCGGCAGTAGATCCACAGCGCAGTCATACCGCAGATCCATCCACAGAGGTTCATCACCACTTGCCGGTACCGGGATCCGGCTTTCCATACGGTACCGCAGATCCGGAGAGATGCCGTCCGCAAGTCCTCCCTGCTCCAGTATGATCGTCCATTCTTCGCCGGAAAGATCGGTTTGCACATAATATTTGCCTTCGTTGATGGTACAGCAGAGCGCCAGTGTATCTCCGCCGGACTGGCTGCGGACTTTTTCCGCTTTTCTGGAAAAAGAGAATTCCAGAGACCAGATCCCATCCAGATGCTCCATGGTAACCGGTACATCGTCACGAAGATTGTAGTATTCACGGATTACCGTTTCCAGATAAGGACTTGAAAAACGGATCATGGGATTGGTAAGCGGGGCAGTATCAAGAGATGAAAACAGGCAGAGATGAAGAAGAAAAACCATAAGCAGTGCGGAAGACAGCTGCAGACCGCCTTTTAAGGCAACAGGCTTTTCGTCAGTTATCAGATTCCGGTATCTGCGCAGCAGCAGTTCTTTGGTGCCGGATGCATAACTGAAAAGCTCACCGCGGATGATTCTGCCCTGTGTTTTCTGTTCGGCAATCGCCAGAATGGTCTGCATATACCGGCTGCAGCGGGCAGAACCGATAAAGGAAAGTACCATCCGGTCACAGCCGAGTTCACAGTCTTCGTACACCTGCCGCCGGACTTCTCCCGCAAAAGGGGCAGGAAAGTGTACCGAGGTGGCAATCAGCGCGAGAACCTTGAGGAAAAAGTCGTGTCTTTTGACATGACACAGTTCATGGAGGAAAATGTACTCCAGCTCATCCGATGCCATCCGGGACTGGGTATGAGAAATGTATACTGTGGGCGTGAAAAAACCGGATGTGCAGGGAGAGAGATGAATCCCCGGCTCCACTATACGGAGCTGCGGTTTTCTGTGAAGTTTCACCTGCAAGGCGGATAAGCGGAAAACTTCACAGAGTCTTTCGTCATGGCATACGGAAGAGCGGCTGGTGAGATAGCGGATGCTTTCGGCATAAGCACAGATTCTGTGTGTCAGATGAGCCAGAGCCAGTGTGATCCAGAGAAACAAAGAAAATGCAGTAATATAATTTAAGGCTGACCATAACTCTTTGGATATGTGAAGACCATCGGGCAATGCTGCCTTGGGAAGTTCACGGGGAAGCTGGGAAAGCCGAATGGTTCCGTCCTCGGCCGGAGTCAGTGAAGGGAGAAGTGCCTGGATTTCTGTTTCCGCAGGCAGAACGGAAATCACGCGGCTTCCGTCTGCAGCCAGTGTCATTTCAATCTGTGCGGGACAATGGGAACCGGACAGGGAAAGGGGCAGAAGCGGTAGAAGAAAAAGAACGCTCCACACCACGGAAGGCAGCCGTCGGCACCATTTTCGGCGCAGGACTGTCAACAGGGCGGAAGCGGCAGAAAAAAGCAGAAAAAGAGAGAGCAGCATAAAAAACAGAATCATGATCCGGTTTTCCATGCGTGCCCTCCCGTGTATGCTTTCATTATTTCTTTTCAGCTTCAGCGATAACCTTCTTCAGTTCGGCGATGTCTTCGGCAGACAGGTCATCGGCTTCGATCAGATTGGAAATCAGACCCAGGCGATTGCCTACATAAACCCGTTCCACGAAATCACCGGCAACAAAGCGGCGGTATTCGTCGGCATCGATCAGGGGCTTGTAGCAGTTGGCACGGCTCAGCTTTTCGGAACTGATAAAGCCTTTGTTCTGCAGTCTGGTGATCAGAGTCAGAACGGTAGTCAGCTTCAGACGGCAGAGAGCGGGGAAACGCTTCATGATCAGACCGGCAGAAACAAACTTTTCTCCTTCGGCGTTCAGTGCCCAGATTGCCTGCATAACTTCCAGTTCGCTTTCAGGCAGCTTGATAAAATCCTTATTATCAGACATAAGAATCCTCCTTTTACACAGGAAAGAGACAATTCTCTTCCGAAAATGTCCGGCAGATGACTGTTTGCCGGATATATATGGGTTATGCCTATATTATACCATGCATTTCTACACAAGTCAATGCCAAATCTATAAATTTCTTAATGAAATCTTCATATGACTATAGTAAATTTGTCGTAAAATAAGAGATAACCAAAAGTAGAAGTTGGTGTGAAACCATTAAAATACAGAATATCGAATATATTTCCGAATGGTTTTTGGGTGTATAAAGGCGGGAAATGGAAAAGGACATGGTCGCAATACCCTGAAAAACAGAATTGGAAAAGAGTTTTTTCTTCTTCAGCCAAGGAAAAACTACGAAAACACGCTTGACAAAAACATTACGGGGCGTTATAATAAAGATATAATACTATGTCAAAAGCGTTGACGAAGAGAGTACCTGTTTTTCTTATCCGTAAAGCGAGCCGGCGGCGGTGCGAGTCCGGTGGGATGGTTAACAGAGAAAATCACTTCCGAGCTGCAGGGTGAATGTCGTCCGGAATGCTTCCGTGGTCGGCTGTAGTCTGTGCCGGTTTTCCCGCCGTTATCTGGGAAGCATATGATGGTATGTAGTGGTGGTATAGCGGAGTTTTGCCTTCGTCCAGTGCGGACGTGGGCTTTTTTGTTTTTATCACCTGTGTACAAAACAAAAAGGAGAAGAAAATGTACAAGAAAGTTTCGACCAACATGAACTTCGTGGACAGAGAAAGAGAAACACTGAAGTTCTGGCAGGAAAACAAGATTTTTGAAAAGCAGCTGTCCGAAAGCGAAGGCAGACCTACTTACACTTTCTACGACGGCCCCCCGACCGCCAACGGTAAGCCCCACATCGGTCACGTATTGACCCGTGTTATCAAGGACATGATTCCCCGCTACCAGTGGATGAAGGGTATGGACGTGCCCCGTAAAGCCGGCTGGGATACCCACGGTCTGCCTGTGGAAATCGAAGTAGAAAAGAAGCTGGGGCTGGACGGTAAGGAACAGATCGAACAGTACGGTCTGGAACCTTTTATCAACGAATGTAAAGAATCCGTGTGGAAGTACAAGGGTATGTGGGAAGATTTCTCCGGTACCGTTGGTTTCTGGGCGGATATGGACAATCCCTATGTAACTTATGACAACAACTTTATCGAATCCGAATGGTGGGCGCTGAAGCAGATCTGGGACAAGGGCCTGCTGTACAAGGGCTTCAAGATCGTGCCCTACTGCCCCCGCTGCGGTACTCCTCTGTCCGCACAGGAAGTAGCCCAGGGGTATAAGACCGTCAAGGAACGCTCCGCCGTTGTCCGCTTCAAGGTTGTAGGCGAAGACGCATACTTCCTGGCATGGACCACCACGCCCTGGACACTGCCCTCCAATGTGGGGCTGTGCATGAACCCCGATGAAACCTACTGCAAGGTTGCCGCTGCCGACGGATATACCTATTACATGGCAGAAGCACTGCTGGATAAGGTGCTGGGCAAGCTGAAGACCGAAGATACGCCTGCATACACCGTGCTGGAAACCTACACCGGTAAGGAACTGGAATACAAGGAATACGAACCTCTCTTTGCCTGTGCCGGGGAAGCCGCTGCCAAGCAGAAGAAGAAGGGCCACTTTGTTACCTGTGACAACTATGTAACCATGAGCGACGGTACCGGTATCGTTCATATCGCTCCCGCATTCGGTGAAGACGACGCCAAGGTAGGCAGAAAGTATGACCTGCCCTTCGTACAGTTTGTGGACGGCGCCGGCAACATGACTGCCGAAACCGCTTATGCCGGTCTGTTTGTGAAGAAGGCTGACCCTGTGATCCTGGCTGATCTGGACAAGGAAGGCAAGCTGTTTGAAGCACCCAAGTTTGAACACGAATATCCTCACTGCTGGAGATGCGATACTCCTCTGATCTATTACGCCAGAGAATCCTGGTACATCAAGATGACCGATGTCAGAGAAAATCTGGTGCGCAACAACAATACTGTAAACTGGATCCCCGAATCCATCGGTAAGGGCCGTTTCGGTGACTGGCTGGAAAATGTACAGGACTGGGCAATTTCCCGTAACCGTTACTGGGGTACTCCTCTGAATATCTGGGAATGCTCCTGCGGTCACAGACACTCCATCGGTTCCATCGCCGAACTGAAGGAAATGTCCGAAAACTGCCCTGCGGATATCGAGCTGCATCGCCCTTACATCGACGCTGTTACCCTCAAGTGTCCCGAATGCGGCGGTGAAATGCACCGTGTACCGGAAGTAATCGACTGCTGGTTCGACTCCGGTTCCATGCCTTTCGCACAGCATCACTATCCTTTTGAAAACGAAGATCTGTTCAAGGCTCAGTTCCCGGCAGACTTCATTTCCGAAGCTGTTGACCAGACCCGCGGCTGGTTCTACTCCTTGATGGCTATCTCCACTCTGCTGTTCGACTGTTCTCCCTATAAGAACGTTATCGTTCTGGGACACGTACAGGATGAAAACGGCCAGAAGATGTCCAAGTCCAAGGGCAACGCTGTGGATCCCTTCGATGCACTGAACTCCTACGGCGCTGATGCGATCCGCTGGTATTTCTACACCAACTCCGCACCGTGGCTGCCCTCCCGTTTCAGCGGCAAGGCCGTTGTGGAAGGCCAGAGAAAGTTCCTGGGTACTCTGTGGAACACCTATGCATTCTATGTACTGTATGCGGATATCGACCAGTTCGATCCCACCAAGTATCATCTGGACGACTGTGCTCTGACCGTTATGGACAAGTACATTCTGTCTGTGCTGAACACCACTGTAGCCGAAGTAGACGATAATCTGGCAAACTACCGGATTCCCGAAGCTGCCCGTGCGCTGAATACCTTTGTGGATGAACTGTCCAACTGGTATGTACGCCGCTGCCGTGAACGGTACTGGGTTCAGGGTATGCCGGAAGACAAGGTTGCCGCATACATGACTCTGTACACCGCCCTTGTAACCATCGCCAAGACTGCAGCTCCCATGATTCCTTTCATGGCCGACGATATCTACCGCAATCTGGTATGCTCCGTGGACGCTTCCGCTCCCCAGTCTATTCACCTGTGCTCTTTCCCCGAAGTGGAAAAGAAATGGATCGATCCCGAACTGGAAGAAAATATGAAGTTCGTAGTGGATGTTGTGGTGATGGGCCGCGCAGCCCGTAACGGTTCCAACATGAAGACCCGTCAGCCTCTGGCTGCTATGTATATCAAGGCAGACCGGGAAGTACCGGAATACTACCGTGAAATCATTGCAGAAGAACTGAACGTGAAGACTGTGGAATTCGTGGACGATGTTTCCGCCTTCTCTTCCTACAGCTTCAAGCCTCAGCTGCGGACCATCGGTCCCAAGTACGGCAAGCTGCTGGGTAAGATCCGCGGCGCTCTGGCTCCCGAAGCCCTGGACGGCAACAAGGCTATGGCCGAACTGAAGGAAACCGGTGCGCTCCACTTTGACTTTGACGGAGAAAAGGTGGAACTGACCGAAGCCGATCTGCTCATCGATGTACAGCAGAAGCCCGGTTACTTCTCCATGGCGGAAGGCACCACCACCATTGCTCTGGATACCAACCTGACCGACGAACTGATCGCAGAAGGATTTGTCCGTGAAGTGATCTCCAAGCTGCAGACCATGCGTAAGGAAGCAGATTTCGTGGTGACCGACCATATCCATGTGACCATTGGCGGCAGCGATGAACTGCAGAAGATTCTCACCGATGCACTGGATGAAATCTCTTCCGTGGTTCTGGCCGAATCCGTGACCTTCGGCACCGATGCTGACGGCTATACCAAGGAATGGGATATCAATGGTGAAAACGTAACCATGACCGTAAAGAAAGCATAAATAAACATTTATTCAGGTAAAAAAGGCTGTTTCCGGGCTTTTCCGGGGCGGCCTTTTCCCTGTATTGCAGCGTAAATATGCGCAAAATTGGCATCCTCGTGAAAAATATGCCCACAAGGCAGACAACAAGTTGTTGATTCTGCTATGTAAAAAAATGAATAAAGCTATTGATTTAACGACTTTTTTTTGATATAATAATACCGTAGTCTCAGAGGTGTTTACCATTGGGCGGAAGTGTTTCTTTTCGCACATGGGTAGTGAAGTTGGCCTCGGAAACAGTTTCATCAGAAATGGTGTCATTTATATCATCGTATAGGAGTGTAAACTATGATTTCTCGTGATGTTACCATAAAGAATAACGTTGGTCTCCATGCCAGACCGGCTACTTTCTTTATTCAGAAGGCAAATTCCTACAAGAGCTCCATCTGGGTTGAAAAGGATGACCGCAGAGTGAATGCCAAGTCCCTGCTGGGCGTACTGTCCCTGGGTATCGTAAAGGGTATGACCATCACCCTGCTGGCTGACGGTACCGACGAAGCAGAAGCACTGGACGGACTGGCTGCTCTGATCGACACCGGTTTTGCTGAATAAGCAGAAACAGTCGATAAGTCTGTGAGAATCCACCTGTGATCTGTTTGTGCAGACAGGGTTTTGTTCTGTCGCAGGTAACTGAAATATTTGAAACGATGTGAGCGATGGTGGCCTATTCACCTTCGCTCAATTTGTTATAGGGGATTTTTCGCGGATTCCATAAAAATACTGTCCATAGTGTATACTAAAGAAAAAGGAGGCGCACATATGAGTCAGAATCTGGAATATCTGCAGTCCAAGGCTGCTGCGCTGCCCCGTGTTCCCGGTGTATACATTATGGAAAACGAAAACGGAACCGTGATCTATGTGGGAAAATCCCGTTCTTTGCGTGACAGAGTCAGTCAGTATTTTCATGGTTTCCATGACGGTAAAACCAGTAAAATGGCTGCAGCCGTCCGGGATTTCCGTTTTATCACCTGCGATACAGAGATGGAAGCACTGGCGTTGGAAAACAGCCTGATCAAGCAATACACGCCGAGATACAATATCAAGCTCAAGGATGCCAAAAGCTATCCCTATATCAAACTGTCGGTTCGTGACCGGTATCCCAGAATCACCATGTCCCGGAAACGGGTGCCGGACGGGTCACTGTACTTTGGCCCCTATTCCTCTACACAGACCGTGTATACCGTGATCGCTTCTCTGGAACGGACGCTGGGGATACCTTCCTGTAAGAAAAAATTCCCGGACGATATTGGCAAAAGCCGCCCCTGTGTATACAAACAAATCGGCCGTTGCATTGGTGTCTGCACCGGCGATGTATCTGAGGCGGAATACCGGGAGCGGATCGATCAGGCGGCGCAGATTCTCCGGGGCGGTACCCGGGAAACCATTCAGACTCTGTCAGAGAAAATGTACAAATGTGCGGAAGAAATGCTGTTTGAAGAGGCGGCGCGGTGCAGAGATACCATCGAGGCTCTGCGTAAGCTCAGTGAGAAGCAGAAGGCGGTTGGTTCTCCCGATGTGGAATGCGACGTTATCGGTCTGTATATGAAACATTTCGGTGATGAAGCCTCCTTCCGTGACTGTGCTTCTGTATTTTATGTCCGAAGCGGCTATATTGCCGACAGTGAGCATTTTCTGTTCGGCAATGAGGAAATTCTCCCGGAATGGGATGACGAAAACGAAATCGATTCGCCGCTGCTTGCATTTCTGGTCAGCCTGTACCAGAGCCGGGAATTCATCCCGAACGAAATCCTGCTGTCCTTTGAGCTGCCGGAAAACGATCTGTGGCTGCTGACCAATTATATCACCGACCGGGCAGGACATAAAGTGGTTATCCGTACTCCCAAGCGGGGCGGTTCCCGATATCTTTGTGAAATGGCTGTGTCGGATGCGAAAACCCATTCGGAAAATGCACGGAAGAGGGAAGCCGGAGAAGAAAA
Organism: Oscillospiraceae bacterium; assembly: GCA_015064285.1. Taxonomy (GTDB): domain Bacteria; phylum Bacillota; class Clostridia; order Oscillospirales; family CAG-272; genus UMGS1696. The sequence continues at coordinate 57,107 of SVSN01000008.1, forward strand.
AATGCTGGTGCATCTGGCGTCCCTGCTGCAGCTGGAAGTGCTGCCCCAGCGGATTGAAGCCTACGATATTTCCAATCTGGGTACCGAGCATATTACCGCCGGCATGGTAACTGCCATCGACGGAAAACTGACCAAAAGCGATTACCGTACTTTCAAGATCAAAAGTCAGGCGGGACAGGATGACTATGGTGCCATGCGGGAAACTATCCTGCGGCGGCTGAATCACATCACAGGGGATCCGGAAGCGAAGGAAGCGCTGGAGTGCCTGCCGGATCTGATTCTGCTGGACGGGGGCGTGGGGCATGTGCATACCGTCAGAGAAGCCATGGCGGAAATGGGATTCGATATTCCCGTGTTTGGTATGGTGAAGGATGAGTTTCATAAGACCCGCACCCTGACCGACGGTGAAAGCGAAATCAATATTGCAAGACAGATGGATGTGTTCCGCTTTATTTATGGACTGCAGGAGGAAGTACACCGGTACACTGTGGGCAGAATGATGAACGCCAAGCGGAAAACATTGAAAACATCAACATTGGAAAAAATCCATGGGATAGGTCCTGCCAAAGCGAAGCTGCTGATGGAACACATGGGAACCCTGACCGCAATCAAAAAAGCGGATGTGGAAACCCTTGCGGCCATTCCCGGCATTTCCCGGACCGACGCCGAAGCTGTATATACCTATTACCGACAGGGGAATACCCCGAAGAAAGGATAAAATATGAGGATTATTACCGGAACTGCCAGAGGTACAAAACTGGTTACCCTGGAAGGAGAAGCTACCCGTCCTACCATTGACAAAGTAAAGGAAGCCCTGTTTTCCATGATCCAGTTTGACATCGAAGGTCGGAATATCCTGGATCTGTTTGCCGGCAGCGGTCAGCTGGGGCTGGAAGCCCTGTCCAGAGGAGCAGCCAAAGCTACCTTTATCGATGAATCCCGTCAGGCTGTGGATGTGGTGATTGAGAATGCCAAGAAAACCCATCTGTTTGATAAATGCCGGATTTCCGCAAGCGGTGCTATCCCCTTTCTGAAGAGTGCTGCCGGTAAGGAGAGCTATGACATCGTATTCCTGGATCCGCCCTACGGTTCCGATCTGCTGGCCCAGGCGCTGAAGCAGCTGTCCGATGGGAAGGTGCTGGCACCCGGTGCGATTATTGTCTGTGAATGCGATACGGATATCGTCAGCCGCCGTTCCAAGGTGAAAAAGGATGACGAAGCTTCCGTGGAAAGAGTGCTGGAAGAAGTATTCGGCGGTGATGAAGAAACCATGGCAAAGTACAGCCTGCAGCGTACTGCAGTATATGGCCGTGCCCGTATCACCCTGCTGAATCTGGCTGATGAGGAAGAATGACGATGGCTGAGGAACGGATTGCACTGGTTACCGGCAGTTATGACCCTATCACCGCCGGGCATATGTACCTGATCCGGATTGCTGCCGGTATGTTCGATAAAGTGTATGTGACCATCTGCGCCAATACGGAAAAGGCGGGAGGCGCTTTTCTGCCGGAAGATCGTGTGAAACTGGCGGAAGATGCGGTAAAACGCGCCGGTTTTGCCAATGTGGAAGTGATCCTGAACGGCGGACTGGTGTCGGATATTGCTCATGAAACCGGCGCAAAGTATCTGGTGCGGGGTGTTCGCAACGGCATGGATTTTGCCTATGAGTACGACCTTGCCGGTATCATGAAGCGGTTTGATTCTGCTCTGGAGACAATTTTTCTGCCCACGGCTCCCACGCTGGCCTGTATCAGTGCTACCTATGTGCGGGATCTGCTGAAGTATGATTGTCCGCTGGGAGATGCTGTTCCCAACGGAGAACTGACAAAGGCACTGTACCGGAAATAAAAGAACAGAAACGGTTTTCGCAGAAGACTTCAGGTCTTTGGAAAGCCGTTTTTATATTTCCTGTGAACAATTTTGGAAAAGATGTAAATTCTTTGGAAAAGAAGAAAGAATTCAAATTTTATATATTGAACTTATCTTTACAATATTGTATAATACCAGTAACACTGTAGTAAAATGGAATTGCTTTATCCAGCGATTCAAATTTTTTTTGCTGAAGGATAGGAATTACCGGGGGATCTCCCCCATGGAGGATAGAATGAAAACGACCCGTGAAGGGAAGAAAGAAAACTTTCTTCTGGCATGGATTCGGAGCAGTGTGATTCTGCAGATGCTGGATCGACTGTCGGGGAAGATTTACAGATCATTTTCCACAGGCTTTTTTGGTTGGCTGTTTACCGGATATGACCATGAGGATAAAAGTGTGCTGACTTCCCGGATTGCTGAGTGCCGGGTATGGCGGTGGCTTCGCAGTGTTTGCCGGTTTGTCAGCCGTCAGATTGAGGAGAGTATGATTCTTCATCTGTTCCGGCAGGGAATACGGGGTCTTCTGCGGTGCCGTATGCGTACATTTGGCTTCGGTATTATAGCATTCGGTATTTACACCGCAGCGTTTCAGCTGATTCAGGTTATGCTGCGGGAAGATAATATTTCCATACCGGATCATCCGGAACTGCTCTTTGCTCTTGGTGTGATCTGTTTCGCTGTGCCGCTGTTGCTTTCCAAAGCCACATTCTGTGAATCGCTGTGTACCACCTTTTCCGGAAGTCGGATTCTGGAGGTTCTTGGCTGGGAAACAGACCAGGTGAAAGTTATCTGCACGGAAGAACCTCTGAACCGGATGGGTACTGCTTTTATTGTCGGAATTCTCTGTGGCCTTCTGACATTTTGGGTTGCTCCCTGGTGGATTATCGCATCGATTGTACTTCTGCTTGGCGCTTATCTGATTCTGTGCAAACCGGAAATCGGTGTTCTGGCGTTGTTTTTCGGAATGCCTTTTCTGCCCACTATGGTACTGGCGGGCCTGGTTATCTATGTGTTTCTGTGTTTTTTCATAAAGCTGATCCGCGGAAAGCGTACCATTCACGCAGAACCTCTGGACATCATGACGGCTGCCTTTGCTGTGATACTTTTCTTGGGCGGTACGATATCGCTCAGTCCCGGATCTCTGAAACCGGCGCTGCTGTTTGTGTGCCTGCTGATGGGGTATTTTGAAACTGTGTGGCTGCTCCGGGAACGGAAATGGCTGATCCGCTGTTCTGTTGCAGGTGTACTTTCTGCTACACTGACATCCCTGTACGGCATTTTCCAATACCTGACCGGCACTTCCCTGATGGCAGAAGCCTGGGTGGATTCCGAGATGTTTGCTTCTATCGGCGGCCGGGCTGTAGGAACGCTGGAGAATCCCAATATGTTCGGGGAATATCTGGTACTGATGATTCCGCTGGCTGTAGTGATGCTTGTGGGACATGGCGAAGGACTGCGACGGGTACAGGCGTTTCTTTGCCTGGGGATCATGGGCGTCTGTCTGATTCTGACATGGAGCCGTGGGGCGTGGCTGGGGCTTATTTTTGCTGCAGTGCTGTTCTTATTTATCTGGCATAAACGATCCATGTGGCTGGTGTTTGCGGGGATTGCAGCCATTCCGCTGCTGCCGTATGTGCTGCCGGAATCCATTATTCAAAGATTTACCAGTATCGGGAACTTATCCGATTCTTCGACGTCATACAGAGTGTACATCTGGCGTGCTGCCTGCGATATGATTCGTGATATGGGGATGACCGGTATCGGAATCGGTGAAGAAGCCTGGTTCCGGGTGTATCCCATGTATGCCTATCTGGGTGTGGAAGCAGCGCCCCATTCCCATAATCTGTTCCTGCAGATCTGGCTGGAAATGGGGATCTGTGGTCTGCTTGTGTTCATTGCCATTCTGTTTTTTCTGTGTCAGTCGTTATTTACGCTCTGCCGGGATCTCCGTGACTGCGGAAAGGTATCGTTGCTGGAACTGCGGGATCGGGAGAAGGGAAGTCTTTCAGGTTCTGATTTCAACCGGATGACCCGTCGTACCAGAACCCAGCTGCGGATTACCTGTGCGGCGCCACTGGCGGGCGTATTTGCGGTACTGGTACAGGGAATGACTGACTATTCCTGGTACAATTACAGAGTATATCTGATGTTCTGGCTTATGGTAGGGCTGACTTCTGCATTTATCCGGAATGGCCGGAGCATGATGATGGAAGAGTCGGACAATGCAGAATATCTGGCATCGCTGGATCTCCCATATCGGGCAGGCAGCCGCAGGAAGAAGAAAACTGCTGAACGAACGGAAGCAAAGGCAGAAGGATAAAGGAGTAAATATGGAAAAGCGTAAAATACGCATCAATGCAATGGACTTTGTGATCGTGGCTGTGATCCTGGCAGCTGCGGCACTTCTGCTGTATGTGTTTTTATGGAGTGATGAAAGCGAAACTACGCAGAAAAAGACTGCCGAGATCACCTATGTGGTGGAGATTGTCGGTGTTGACGAACAGTTTCAGCATAATATCCAGGATGGGCAGCGAGTGGAAGATGCGGTTAAGCGAGGATATATCGGTACCGTAAAAGGAACCCCTGAAGTACGGGATATGCTGAAAGCAGAGTATGATAACACTGCCGGAAAAGAAGTCTATAACCGGGTACCGGGGAAGTGCAATCTGTATATCACCATTACATCGGAAGCGGATGTATCTCCCAGAGGATATTCCGTCAACGGTGAGTTTGTGTATGTAGGAGCACAGCTCAGTCTGATGTTTCCGGATATGAAATGTGACGGATACTGTATCCGTCTGGATGCTGCAGAATAAAAAAATGACTCCACTCGGATAAATCCGGTGTGAGCAGGAGGACGGTCATGTATTATATTGATACCGTACAATTTGTATATTTGCTTGTGGGAATCCTGTGTGCATTCCTGCTGGCGTATACATTGACACCACCTGTGAGGGTGCTTGCCTTTAAAATCGGTGCTATTGATGTACCGTTGGATGACAGACGGATGCATACCAAGCCGATTCCAAGAGTGGGTGGTCTGGCGATTTTTCTGGCTTTTACACTGACTACCATGCTGTTCTGTGAATTCAGCAGTACATTGGTGACAGTCTGGATCGGTGGTGCCGCTATCGTAATTCTGGGAATGCTGGATGATATTTTCCGTCTTCCTGCCTGGTCCAAGCTGATCGTGCAGCTTCTGGTAGCAGCGTTTGCCGTCTGGAATGGAATGACAATAGACCATATTAATCTGGGCGGTCATTATGTAATGCTGGGCGGATGGAGCATTCCTGTATCCATTCTGTGGATCGTAGGCCTGACCAATGCGATTAATTTTATTGATGGTCTGGACGGACTTGCCTGTGGTATTTCCGCTATTTCTTCTGTATCCATGGTACTTGTGCTGCTGTTGTCCGGTGATGTTACCAATGCGTTTATCACCGGGATCCTGGCAGCTTCCTGCATGGGATTTCTGCCGTTCAACGCCAACCCTGCACGGATTTTTATGGGAGATACCGGTGCGCTGTTCCTGGGATATGCTATGGCGGTTATGTCTGTACAGGGGGTGTTCAAACTCCATGCGGTTCTGGCATTCCTTGTGCCTGTGGCGATTTTTGCCCTGCCTCTGGGGGATACTGTGTTTGCTGTGCTGCGCCGTGTATGTGCCGGTAAGAGTCCCTTCGCAGCAGACAGAGGACATCTGCATCACAGACTTGTGGATTTGGGCTTTACCCAGCGGGAATCTGTCAAGATTCTGTATGCGATCTGCGCTATGTTCGGGCTGATTGCTGTATTCTTTACGGATGCCATGTTTGCTGAAGGGCGTTTTATCAAAACTATCGGTATTGCAGTATTGGCAGTGATCATCTTTGTGATCAACTTTATTATTATGAAAAATCCCCGGTGCCGCCGTCATTCCGGTTTTTCTGACGACGAAATGACTGTGGCACAGTACCGCGCGGAACTGGAAGAACAGAAGAAAGATAAGCAAATCCGGAAAGCAGAGACGGAGAATATCGGGAAATCACATCCTGAATCCTGAGAAAGGCAGCAACCAGTATGGCTAATGAGGGAAAACACAGAAGACCGGAATCATCCGGTTTCCGGATCTGGCCCGGGGTAACTTTGATTGCCATATGTGCCTTCCTGGTATTTCTGAGTGTATATCTCATCGCCTATAAAACCAATCTGATTCCGCTGCCGGAGTATGTTGAAGCATTTCTGCAGAATAAAACGCAGACTGAAGAAACAGCAGAAAACAGAAATGACAGTATGGCTACTCTCATGCCGCAGCCGGAAACAGAAATACGGGAAATTTTCGACCCTGCGGCGGAAGATCCGGCTGGACTGCTGGAATCGCTCAATATCCCAAAGCAGTATTATCAGCGGATGCAGATTGTATATCAGCAGGATAACCTTCGCGAAGAAACGGTAGTGGAACTATATCGGAAAGACAGCTGCTGGAAACTGATAAAACAGCGAAGAAAAGACGATAAAATGCAGCTGTATCTGTGTGATGGAGAAAAACTTTACAGGGAGAATCCGTTTGTGCTGGCAGATACTGCAGTTACAGCTGCAGGCAGTTTCACACCGGAGAATATACTGGGGATACCCACACTGACAACACTGCGGGATTGGGAAGGGCTTATGGTATCACTTCTCGAAGATGCAAAGAATCTGCAGTTTTCCTGCCAAACGGAAGACGGTCTGCAGTATATGGGTGTGATCGCGTTGGATACAGGACTGTTAACGGAACTCAGAGTGCGGAAAGACGATACAGTAGTACTTACCATGTATACAGAGCGGTTTGATATGGCACCTGCCGGGATTCAGCAAACTGACTTTTTTACCATACCAGAAAATGGAGGAAATGACCGGTGAATCAGGAAGGAAAAATGAAGAAGAAAAGACTTGGCGCGCTGGATATCTGTATCCTGATTGCAGTGCTGCTTTGTGTGCTGGGAGCAGCGGTACGCTTCGTTTTTAAAGAAGATTCTGTTCTGGCACAGAACACACCATTGGATCTCTATACAGTATATTTTACAGTACAGGATATCCGTGAAACATCAGCCAGATATCTGTATGATGGTGCCGGATTCTATATTGAAGAAAGTGGTGAATACTTCGGCAGGCTGGCTGGTACGCCGGGAACAACGCCGGCCTTAAAGACCTACACTGACCAGAACGGTAGATTTGTTGAAGTGTATAACAACACAGATGATGACCGTGTTGCAAGAATCGATGTGGAGGGAGCCTTTATTGTTTCTGCTGTGATGGACGAGGATGGGTATCTGCTGCTCAATGGGAATACCTACATTGCTCCCAATAAAGAAGTGAAAATCCGCAGCAAAGAACTGCTTGTTAACATCCGTATCACATCTGTGGTAAAGGCTAACTGAGGTAAATTATGCTTGGTATTTTCAAATCCGCTGCGGTAAAGGAACTGGAGCAGATCGCTTTTGAACTGCAGCAGAATCTGGAAAATAATTATAAAGATGCCGCACAGCAGGCACGAGTACGGCTGGGAGAACGCACAGAAGTGCTCTGGCAGGAAGGAAAATTGAAGGAAAAGGAGTATCGTCGTTTTACTGTCCTTTATACGCAGTATTCTGCCAAAATGACCGGATACCATCACTGAAACATAACCGGGGAGAATTCTCCGGTTTTTTCTTTGTTAGTGAATAATCTCTTCCTGGCCGGAGAAAACTATGATATCCATCCAGGGGAGGTTTTCATTGTGAGAATATGTGTTTTACTGGCATCTTCGATTCTGACAGCGGCACTGCTTCTGTCCTTTCTTCCGGTACGCGGGGAAGAACAGATATATGATTCTGTCATTCGTCTGCACGTTCTTGCCGTTTCGGACAGTGAAGAAGATCAGCGTATCAAGCTGGCTGTACGGGACAGAGTGCTGTCAGAACTGACACCGCTGCTGGAAACTGCCGATACGGTGGAAGAAGCCGGCGGAATTCTGAGAGATAACCTGAAACAGCTGGAAGTGCACACAAAAACGTGGATGCAGGAACAGGGGTATACAGATCCGGTACATTTCAGTTTTACACGGGAGAAATATCCGGTACGCCGGTATGATGACTTTTCTCTTCCGGCAGGTACTTATGATTCCCTGCGTGTGATTCTGGGGGAAGGAGAAGGGAAGAATTGGTGGTGTGTACTGTTTCCCTCTGTGTGCAGCAGATTTGCAGTGAGGAATACGGAAGAGGTGTATCTGGAAGCCGGATTCACACCGGAACAGTACCGGCTGATTACCCACAGCGAGGAAGGAACATATCAAATCCGCTTTCGCCTGCTGGAAATCCTGACAGAATTGTTCGATGAAATGCAGTCATGGTACCAAATGCCGGAAAACCGGTGAAACGACGCTCGTGCTTTGTAATAGATGTCAAAAGTAAAAAAATCTGAAAAAAATTGAAAAAAAGTGTTGACAAAGGAGAGACGTTGTGATATAATATCATCGTGCTCGAGAGCGAACATCAAAAAGACAAAGATTGTTCACAACTCGTTCAAAAATGGCGGAATAGCTCAGCTGGCTAGAGCAATCGGTTCATACCCGATAGGTCGTGGGTTCAAGTCCAACTTCCGCTACCATGCATCTTATATGGTGCAGATATACACGAGATCAAGGGTTAAAACGGCCCGTTGGTCAAGCGGTTAAGACACCGCCCTTTCACGGCGGTAACGGGAGTTCGATTCTCCCACGGGTCATCCGCTCCTTGAAATCGTGTAATCATGGCCCGTTGGTCAAGCGGTTAAGACACCGCCCTTTCACGGCGGTAACGGGAGTTCGATTCTCCCACGGGTCATAAGCAGTGCAGAGATGTACTGCTTTTTCATTTTTCATCAAAAGCAGTGCAAACGAAAGAAGTGAAATGATGACATCGACTGCAAAAACCGTATTTGAAAAATATGAAATCCGTAAGACAAAAGCACAGAAAACTGCGTTTATCGGATATGTCGAGTCTTTCGCAAAGGAGCTTGGCTACTCCTGTCATACGGAAAAGGGCTGGTTTGGCGCCGTAAACATCGTGGTCGGTGATCCTGAAAAAGCAAAAGTTGTGTATACCGCCCATTACGATACCTGTCCGGTTCTGCCTTTTCCGAATTTTATTACACCACGGCATATCTGGATCTATCTGCTGTATCAGATCTTTGTTGTTACGGCAATCATGCTGCTGCCGATGGCGGCTGTGATCACTGCGGTAATATCTGCAGGCAGTTTATGGTTTCCGGAATCCGATTTGATGCCGCTGTTTGCTCTTCTGGCAGGATATGCTGTACTGCTTGGTGTGATGTTTCTGGTTCTGGCAGGGCCGGCTAACAAGCATACTGCTAATGACAATACATCCGGTGTGACAGTGCTTCTGGAAACGATGCAGATCATGCCGGAAGAACAAAAAAACGATGCGGCCTATATTTTCTTTGATCTGGAAGAACAGGGCCTTTTCGGCTCCGGGGGATACGCATCAAAACACAAAAAAGATATGAAGAATAAGCTGCTTGTCAATTTCGACTGTGTTTCCGATGGCAATACCATGCTGCTGGTTTTACGGAAAGGAGCAGTATCCCGGAAGGAAATACTGGAAAAAGCTTTCCCGGCGGCAGCGGGAATACAGGTGGATATCGCTGAAAAAGGTGTGTTCTACCCATCTGATCAGGCAAATTTTCCCTGCGGTGTTGGGGTTGCAGCTCTGAAACGGACGAAACGCGGTGGGATTCTCTATATGGACAGAATTCATACCCGACATGATACCGTATATCAGGAAGAAAATATTGCTTACCTGGCGGAATCTGCAGTACGTCTGACGACTCTTCTGCATACATAAGAAACAAAAACGGACCGAAGATGAATCGATCCGTTTTTTTGATTACAGATATTCATGATACAGACTGCAGAGTCTTTCCTCATCCGCCTTACCGGTTCCCCATAAAATTACAGCACATTCTGTGATGCCGCACCGATTGTAAGCTTCCCAGCGATGATTCCCATCGGTCAGGACAAAACCGGCAGCGGTGTATTCCACAATCAGCGGGGGCAGGTCGGCATGGCTTTGGATGGCTTCTGCCAGAGCAGATACACGCAGCTCAAAGGAGTTGGAATCCACCTGCCATTTCATAGTTTCCTCCGGGCCGCAGCAGCGCGTAAACAGATTCAGAGGCATTGTGACAGGGCCTTTGAAGAAGCGCTTATCCAGTTTCAGACCATCAGAGAAAGGCTTGTTGTGACCGTCTGAGCAGAGATAGGCGTGAATCCATTCTTCGATGTGTCCGGCATTGGCAAAGGCTTTTGCGGTGGTCAGTGTTCTGTCGTAAACCATAGTGCCCTCCGTCAGCTGTGAACCGTCTGCAGTGCATGGATTTCTTCGTCTGTCAGATAACGCCACTGACCCGGTTCCAGGGATTCATCCAGTTTCAGAGGGCCGAAACGGATCCGCTGCAGAGAAGTGATCTCGTTATCCACAGCGGCAAACATCCGCTTGATCTGATGGAATTTGCCTTCCACAATGGTGATTTCTCCTTCAGTTGGCGCGTTCAGTTCTACTTGGGATGGCTGTGACGTAAAATCTCCCAGTTCCAGACCGGCTTCCATCCGCAGACGTGCTTCTTCGGAAAGGGGAAGGGCACAGGTGAAGCGGTATGTTTTTGCCACATGATGTTTTGGGGAAAGCCAGTTGTGTGCGCCCGGCCCATCATTGGTGATCAGCAGCAGTCCGGTGGTATCAATGTCCAGTCGTCCGCAGGGGAACATTCCAAGACGTACGCAGGCAGGCGGAACCAGATCCATGACTGTACGTCCTTTATCTTCAGTGGCACTGACATATCCTGCAGGTTTGTGCAGCATAATGTACTGATACTTGCTCCATATTACAGGTTTACCGTCACAGAGGACCTGTGCTGTTTCCGCAATGTGTTTGGACGGATCTTTGACAGGTGCACCATCCACCAGAATCCGTCCGCTGCGGATAGCTTTACCGGCTTCACTGCGGGAAAAAATCCCGGATTCGCTCAGATATTTATCAAGACGCATAGAGAACCTCCGACATAGCGGCTTTTTACCCCGGAAAACCGGCTAAAAACATAGTCAGCAGCACAGAGCCCAGACAGAATAAAAAAATCAGACCACTCACAAAACCGATCCGGAAAGAATTCCAGAATTTCATAAAAAAATGGTAAGCCCGCATATGCACCTCCAGATGAATTTACAGATTCAGTATGGAAGCAGGCGGGATTCTTTATACAGGATTCGTGCAGATAAAAAAACAGAATCGATACAATATAATTATAATGTATAAAGGTGTTTCTGTCAAGTGTGTGTAAAAGTGCAAAAATACACTGGAAAACAAAAGAAAAACCGTCTGGATATTATCCAAACGGCTCGCTTTTTTTACAGCGGTATAGGGATTCGAACCCCAACATACAGAGTCAGAGTCTGCTACATATGTATAACCAAACAGCGTAAGTATCGATATAAAATGGATGTTACACCATATATAGTGAAAATTAAATGTGGCGTAACTATCAGTAGTATCGAAAGAAAATTGTTTTTGAATTTGTTAGAAACTTCGTTAGAAAAAACTGCAACAACAATTACCGTTATTTTTATCAAAAATATTGCCTAAATATAATTCTTGAATAGATTTAGCGTCTTTATTATATCAGAAAAATATCTGTCTGTCAATCAACTTCTAAACAGTATTTTATCTAAGTAAATTAAATAAAGCACAATGATGTAAACATATAGTAACTATATAGTTACATGATTGTGTTTTTCGTTTGTCATGTATGCGCCGTGCTTGCGGATGTTGGGAATAACATCGTGGGTGATCCAACGCTTGAACTGTCTGGCTTCCGGTTTGCGGCTTCCGAGGACGAGTGTATACAGGCCGGGTTCGTTGATGATTGTTACTTTCTGTTCGCCACCAAGGGTGCGGGTTAAAACCGCATCCTTTTCGTCGTCTTCAAGTCGAGCGGTTGCAGTGCGATTGTCTCTAATCACCAATGCCCTGCACACATCCACTGCAACAAACCACGGTTCGCCGTTTTTGACGATGGTTCTGATGGAACCTCATTTGAATTGATGGTCATTCACGGGCTAAGTTTAACATAGCCCTAAAAACATTATTAGGGGTAGGTTAAACTACACCCTTTGTTGTTCGTTTCGGGATTTTTTATTCAGAGTGAAAAACACCACACATACCCCCTCTCTCAGATCCAACCGTCACCCAAAATGTAAACGTCCCCCCCCAATAAGCGGACACGCCCGCCCCCTGGGAATGTCCGCTTTCCTTTTTTATCTGTTTACCAATTTATAGAACGTAGTTCGTTTGAGTCCGGTTAACTCCATTGCTTTAACTGCGGTTATCTCCCCCTCTCTCCATTGCCGGATAACATCATCCCAATTATCCGGATACTCTGCTTTGGGTCTGCCGAACGTTTTTCCTTTTGCCTTTGCTGCTGCGATCCCTTCGGACTGTCTTTGCTTGATAGTGACACGTTCTTGTTCTGCAATAGTCCCCAACACTTCTATAAGTATATTGTTCACCATATCAAACACCCATTCTTGTCCTTCTGGTAAGTCCATCATTGTTGTAGGGAGGTCAATAACCTTCAACCTGATACCATTGTCCTTGAAGTATTGAAGTTCGGTGTGTATGTCATTCTTATTCCGGCTAAGTCGGTCTAAAGACTTTACTATCAGAGTATCACCACTTCTCAGCATATTATTTTTCAACGCCTGGTACCCGGTACGTTCCAGATTCTTTCCAGATTCTTTATCGGCGATAATCTCCCGCTCATTTGCTCCAAGTGCAAGAAAAGCTGCAATCTGTCTATCTAAATTCTGTTCCCGGCTTGACACTCTTGCATAGTAGTATGTTCTTTTCTCCATTTCTTGTAATCCCTCTTTATCTGTTCGTAATTGTTATGATACTTTGCGGATATATCCGTTATGTACAAATGAACTTTAACGGACGGTTTTTTATGCTGTTTTCAACCATCCGTAAAGGTGTACTTTTGCGGATTGTATTGGGGTAAGGAAAGGGCGGGGGAAACCGCCCCAACCCTTATAATATCATCTCCGAAACAATCTCTTTGATTCTGTCGAAGTCCTCCGGGTAGTCTGACGTTGCTATGCATTTGTCAAGATCTCCAAACATCCGTTCAACCTCTTGCGCTTTTTCTGCTGTCTCTGAATCAGATTCTACATTTAACATCACTGCCTCCCGTAGCATAACCAGAGATACCAATTCTTCGGGAGTGGTTACATCTTTGACCTTTGGTATCATCTCTTCGGCCTCGTTGTACATTGCTGCCGCTGCACCCTGATAGTAGTGCATAGCCTGATAGATGGATGGGCAATCTTTTTCGCTCGCCTTCAGCACCAACAAGTCAAGCTCCATTCCTTCTGCCACACGGTCAAAGTAAACTGCCATTTTCAGTGATTCCATGAACTTTTTGATATCCATTTTTAATTTTCCTCCATAATTTATGTTATATTTATGTTATGCAATTTTTCCTTGTTTTCTGTCCTGCCGGATTCTGTACTGGACATAGCTTTCTATATATCTGCCCGCTCTGCGTTCCTCCTGCGCTCTGTGACGCTTTACCGCCTGTATGATTTCATCAATCAGAAGCACCATTGCAGGGATCATAGGGAGAAGAACGAACGCAAGCCCAATTATTTCGTAAATCATAACATTTAATCCCCGTCAAGCCGTTAGGTCAGCTATCCTTGTATTCTTAGTTTTGCTCTCCGAGAATGAAATCTACTGCTTTGCTCGCCTGAGAGCTTGCGCCCACAAGCATCCTTGTGTCATTCTGTAACGCTCTTAACCATGACTGGATATATGCAGTATTGTTAATGAAGGTTTCCTGCGTTTCGATCCCCACATGATTCAGCAGTGCTGCTGCTCCGATCTCTGCGACCAGTTCTTCTTTGCTGTATTCTTGACTGCCGAATGCCGCGGTTCTATTTAAGCGGTTTAGTCTGGTACGGTGTCCGGTGCTGTGTACCATTTCGTGATAAAGTGTACTGTAGTATTCTTGGACGTGTGCATACTGTTCCAGAACAGGTACGACAATTTCATCACTCATGGGGCTGTAATAGGCTTTATCACTCACAAAGTGATTTATTTTTATGCGCTCCCTCTCTGCATACTGTCGTTCAATGGCTTCGGCTTCTGCGATGGGATTATTGTGAATGGCTTCTGTGGTTTCCACCTGCGGAAGTCCGGTTATCTGTGACTCGTGGAATACAACGTACTGCCGAAGAAGCGGGATTGTCTTTTCAATTTCTTTGCCGTTTTCGTCTTTTTCTTTGGTGACAAGCGGACGCCAGAAGTAGATAACTGTGCCGTGACTACCCTTGATGATGTTACCGCCCATCTTTTTAGCCTCGGCAAATGTGAACCATCTTCCGGGCTTCTGAAGCAAAATCTGATTGAGAAGGCTGTACGGCTTACCTGTACCGCCTGAGATTGCCCCGCCATTAACACCCGTCCACGGCTTGCGCCACGGGATTATACCTTGTTCCAACTGTGCGATAATGCGATTGGTTATTGATTCGTAGATTTCGTTCTGTGTCATTTGTCTATCCCTCTCTGTTATGCTTGACAGTAGAGGGCGAATGTGCTATACTATATAGGTAATCGCCCTCTCTGTACGTGGTTGGTTACGTTGCCCCTGTGAGAACTGCCATTCTTGCAAGGGCTTTTTTCTTTTAGTTGATGCTGAACCGTCTGCTTGTTGTCTGTTTGGTATATGCCTTGTACACTTCCGGCAGTGCCTTTTTAAACGCAGTGCTGTCAAACCGCTGAGTCAGTGTTGTTGTCCACCTCACGATGTGGTTTCCAATGATCATTTCTTCGGTGTTGTCGGTGAGCATCTGATTTTTAATTTCGTCCTTGATCCCTTCGGCAACCTGTTCGGCTTCTGCGATCAGTTCCTCCAGACTTTTCAGTTCTTCGATTTTGGCAAGAATTTCGTTTTTGCTCATTTTTTTCTTTTCCTTTTCTTTTATCTATTTATTTGGAGATAAAGTAGAGCCGGTTCCTAAGTCTGTTTCAGTTCTTGCACTCGCTCACATTCGTTTCCGGCAGTCAGCGGCTCTCTTTCTCTGTTGACATTATTATATCACACTCTTGTCAGTATGTCAACAGAATTCGTGACATCAATGTCAACAAAGTTGAAGCTTCTTTTTTGTTCAATTTGTCTCTTGAGATCGTGACATCAATGTGATATAATTTTTCTGCAACAACAACAAACATAAGAGAGGATTCAACATGATCAAATATGATAAGTTAATCAAACTAATTAATGACAGGGGGATAACCACATATAAAATGAAGGTTGAAAATATCATCTCCCAGGCCACATGGCAATCCGTGAAAAACGGCAGAGGCGGTCTTGACCACCGTAGCATTAATAAACTGTGCGCCTACCTCGGAGTTCAGCCAGGTGACCTCATGGAGTACATCCCCGATCCCGTAGAACCAGACCAGAACCCAGGAGAAGACGACAATCCACAGGGATGATATGCATAAATATACTACAAATATCATATTTATGCAATTTATATTCATTTTTTGAAAAATTTTTAAAATAACCATAAAAAAGTATCATTGAAATAGGCACTTTTTGACCCTGTTTTTTCCATAAAATCTTATTTTTATTTTAACGTATAAAAACCCGGTAATTCTCATCCGAATGCCGGGTTTTCTCATTTCCGTAGATCAATTTTAGGATTGATTTTTTAAACACGGTTTAGTAATAAGTAAATACCTAACGATTTTTCCCTCTGTAAAAAAGTCAAGATTTTCTAAGTTGGAGGGAATATATTTATACCCGAATGTGAAGTGATCAATTTCAGGATACAATTATTAAATAAGGTTTAGAATTAAGGAAATACCTAACGATTTCGGTTACATCCCAAAAACAAAAATTTCAAAGTTGAAGGGGAACGAAACTTACTCAACTACATTTCTTTAAATCCAGCAGTGAAGTCAGATCAATTTTAGGATGAGATTATTAAACAAGGTTTAGAATTAAGGAAATACCTATCGATTTCAGACATACAGTAAAAATACAAAATTTTAAAGTTGGAGGGAATATACATCTCCACAAAAATTCCGTAAATCAATTTTGAGATAAATGTTTTTCTGGACAGATAAATTTCTGGATTGAATTATTTAACACGGTTTAGTATCAAGGAAACACCTAACGATTTCGGGTATACGGTAAAAATCTAAAATTTTAAAGTTGGAAGGAATATATTCCATCCGTCCATGAGAGGTTTACCCCTCTCTTTTTTTAGTCAAACTTTGCAAACATGAAAACAAAAAAGGAGCAAAAAAAATGAAAATCAATGCAAAAAAACTCACAGAAGTTTACCCCACTGGCAACATCCCCCGCATTGCACCGGATGAACGATACTATCTGATTCCAGGTGCCAGTGATTACGCCATATCCGACTATGGCAGAGTATATAACTTTAGGCAAAATCGGCACGAACGCATGAAATGGGATAAATTCATGGGAGAATGCTATACAGTTCGATTTGACAACAGCAAAAGTAAAAAAGGGCAAAAAGTTAGCATCCATCGACTATTATCATTGACATTCTTCGGTGGCATCAAGTGCCGTTTCGGTCATGGAAAAGATCTTGGAAAATACCGTTGGAAGGTGACAGACCTTCATATACTTCGCAATCAAAAACAAATCATTGAATACATACAAGCGAAGATTGAGCACAGAAAACCCAGGTACCCCAAAAGCCAACAGGGGAATGTATTCGTCAATCGAATGCAGCTGACAAGATACGGTGCAAGTATAATCTACCGCAATGCGAAAGGTAGGGCAACCACTCCATCCGTTAAGCGGACGAAACCCCACTACAAAGACACAACAATGGAACCGGAGTTAATAAATAATCCACAAGCATTTTACGGATGGTTGCTGAAAAATCAGTATTTTCATCCGCTTGGATTGGAACTTGACAAAGATATATTAACCTTCGGGCTTGGCAACACGTACAGCCGAAAGACAATGTGTCTTGTCCCACGGTACATCAATGACTTTTTCCAGGCATACAACAGCCTATTGGGGTATGGTATCCGTGAGCGGAAGAAAGATGGGATCATACTATATACTCTGAAGGATGCCGACAGAAACAAGTTGGAATTTACCTCCTATACTGATGCACTTATTAATGGTAGAAAAATTCGTACCGAAAGGATCCGCAGAATGGTTGCAGCTGAAACAGAAGCCGGATACATCCCTAAGAAAATCCTCAGAAAAATGTCCGAATGGGCAAACAAATGCGAAGCCGGAGAAATCCAAATCTGGGAACCCTCGCCGGAAATTAT
>SVSN01000009.1 GCA_015064285.1 Oscillospiraceae bacterium
AAAATGCCGGAAGGACCTGCGCCTACGATTACGATATTGGTTTGCATGAGAACACCTCGTTATGATTCTTTCTGAAAATAGTATACCAGAGTCCCGCCGGAATGTCAAGGGAACATCCTGGCATAAAAAAAGACGGTACCCGTTCAGATACCGTCCTGCAATGGAGCTATGCGTAATTATCTCTTCTTGGTCAGCATGTAGCCGGCAGCGGAAATGATTGCGGATACGGCTGCGATCACACCAGCGTCAAAGGTCTGGGGAGCAGTAGCAGCAGCAGCGTTTTCAGCAGCAGCGGCGGCGGCAGCTTCGGCAGCAGCAACGGGGTCATAGGTCAGCTGTTCGTTGGTCAGACCGATGCCCTTGAAGATCTTCAGATCGGACACGGTGGTGTCAACGGGAGCGTACCAAACGTAGAACATAACGCACATGCAGTCGTTGTCGCTGAGTTCAGCCATGGGCTGGGATTCCAGCTTGATCCATTCGGCAGTTTCAACTTCGTCATTGGCGTAGTAGCTGGTGAAGGTCTGGGAGGGGCCGTCGAATTCGATCATCAGAGTGATGTAGCCGTCAGCGTCTTCGTATGCTTCCTGTACGCCGTATACATAGTCGCCCATCTTGGTGTTGGCCCAGGACAGAGCAGTACGTCTTTCGGGATATACGGTGCCGTCTTCGGCCAGGGTGTTGTGGTTGCCGTAGTTGGCGTAGTGCTTGTATTCATCTTCGCCGGCAGTGGGCCATTCTTCGAGGAACCAGCCGCCTACACCGATGGAGTTGTTCTTACCGTACTGACCATTGGCGCGAACCTTGTAGGTCATGGTGTAAGAAGTGGTGGAGGATGCCTTCAGTTCTTCGATCTTGTCACCCCAGATGTTCAGCTGGTTGGTGGTGGCGTCTGCGGTGCTTCTCAGGGTTACGGTCTTACCGCCGTCGGATACAACGGGATCCACGTTGGCCAGAGCATCAACAGCAGAGTTTACACTGTGAGGAGCGAAAACGCCGCCGGTGGAGGAGAAGTCAGCGGTAAACAGCAGATCGCCGTGGGCTGCTTCTTCATAGGTCTTTTCCAGTTTTGCGTCAGCGGCGCCGGCGGTAACGGTCATGCCGAGAACCATAACGGCTGCCAGAAGCATGGTAAGAAGTTTCTTCATAAAAATGTCCTTTCTTAATTTGCAGAATTTTGCATACACATATTATATCACATCATGATCGAATAGTCAACCAAACGAACTAATATTTTACGGAACTGATAAAAAACCTCATCGGTTTTTAGAGAAAATATCCAAAAGTGCCGTGCTGTGTTACAGGGACCATCTGGTGGCCAGGATGGAGGGGAAGCCTTCTTTTTCGTACTGCTGGTAGTAAACCGTCAGAATCGAGCCGTCGGACAGCTCCACAGAAGCGGGATATCCCAGATCACAGGGCGTGGTTTCGCAGAGCACGATTTCATCGCTCCAGGTCTTGCCGCCGTCCCGGGTTACAATAGCCCGTTCGCCGAAGGGTTCAGCCCGTCTGCCGTATACCAGAACCACCGCACCGGAGGAATGCTTCAGCAGGTGGGGCGGGGAGCCGCAGATGCCCATGGGAACCATGTCGCTCCAGGTTTTGCCCCCATCATCGGAGTATGTCTGGTACATGGTGAAGCCGAATTCCACCTCGGCGCCTTGTGCCCGGATAATACCCAGAATCCGTCCATCGTCCAGTTCCACTGCATGGGGCTCGTGGAAATTGTCCCATTTTGTGCCGGCGGGAATGTCCGTCTCGCCCAGCTTCTGCCAGGTCTTGCCTTCGTCCCGGCTTTCCCAAGCGGCAATGATGTGTTCTTTTTCTGCCCCGTAGGAGTAGTGTTCCTTACCCAGATACAGGATGGAACCGTCTTTTTTCAGCAGGGGACCGTGGGGGGAGCTGACCGGTACTTTCACGGTGGGATCCCAGGTCATGCCGCCGTCATGAGATACTCGGATAAAGGAACCGCCCATGCTGTGTTCTTCCGGAATGGTAGGGTACATATCCAGCACGCCGCCGGAACCGCCCCAGGCATCCCGGATGTATTTGTCGTAGGTGCTGGTGTACACGGAAACCGGGTGGGCAAACCAGGTCACAAGGATGGTATTCCCCCCCAGACAGAGAATCCCGGCGTCCCGGTCGTCCAGGTATGTATCGTTGATCACCATGGGAACAGACCAGGTTTTGCCGTCGTCCCAGCTTTTGAACAGCACCGTCTTGCCGAAGGGGCAGATGTGACTTACACGGAACCCGGAGCAGACTGCGTACAGTGTACCTTCATCATCCTTACAGACAGAAGGCCAGCCGTTGTACCGGAAGAAGGAATGCGGGTTGTGCCAGATGATGCCGTGTTCGTTTGGATTGCGGATTTCCATAGGGTTCCTCCTGATGGGTGGATTTGTTGGTTTCATTATACACATAACTGCCGGAAAAGTAAATAGAAAACTGAAAAAATGCACAGAAAAAGGAGCCTTCCCTGCGGAAAGCTCCCGTTTTCTTTCTCAGAACATGGGTACTACAGCAGTACCGTAGGTGTTCTGCATATATTCCTTTACGATGTCGCTGGTCATTACTTCAGCCAGTGCCTTGACAGCGGCATTGTTTTCGTTGCCTTCCTTGACAACCAGTACGTTCACATAGGTCAGAGCGGCTTCGGATTCGGTGGATTCGATGGCCAGAGCCTTGTTTACATCCAGACCGGCGGCCAGAGCGTAGTTCCCGTTGATAACGGCCATGGCAACTTCGTCCAGCTGGTCAGGCAGCAGAGCGGCTTCCATTTCCTTGATGTCCAGGTTCAGGGGATTTTCTACAATGTCGACTTTTGTGGCGGTCAGACCAGCGCCGTCCTTCAGGGTAATCAGACCCTGTGCGGCCAGCAGCTGCAGAGCGCGTGCTTCGTTGGTGGGGTCATTGGGAACGGCAATAGCGTCACCGTTCTTCAGGCCGTCCAGAGAAGCGCAGGTGCCTGCATAGATTCCGTAGGGTTCGTAGTGTACGTTGGCAACGGTAACCAGGTGGGTGCCGTTTTCTGCATTAAAGTTATCCAGATACTGCTGGTGCTGGAAGTAGTTGGCGTCCACATCACCGGATTCGGTGGCGTTGTTGGGGGTTACATAGTCTTCCACAACCATGATTTCCAGCTTGAAGCCCTTTTCTTCCATAGCGGCCTTGCAGACTTCCAGAACTTCTGCATGGGGGGTGGAGGTAGCGGCTACCTTGATGGTGTTTGCGTCAGATCCGCCGCAGGATACCAGGGAACCGGCCAGCAGCAGAGCGGACATTGCCAGTGCAAAAATCTTTTTCATGATGATGTCTCCTTTGTAGGATATATAATTATATTCAGCCCTTGTTCCGGATACGCTTGTCGCAGACTTTTGCAAGGTAGCCGAGGCCTTCCTGCATGATCTGCACCAGAATGATCAGGAGCAGGGATGAGATATACATAATAGTGTCTTCAAACCGGTACAGGCCGTACTGGATCGCCAGCTGGCCAAGGCCGCCGCCTGCGATCAGGTAGGTCATGGGGGTGTAACCGAGAATGGTGGTGATGGCGATGGCACTGCCCACGATCAGGGAGGGCTTTGCTTCCGGCAGAACCACCTTGGTGATGATCTGCATATTGGAGGAACCCATGGACTGTGCGGCTTCAATCACGCCTCTGTCCACTTCTCTGAGGGAGGATTCCACCATACGGGCCACATAGGGTGCTGCTGCGATCACCAGATAGAAGATAAACGCATTGTTGCCCAGCTTGGTACCTACCACAATTTTGGCAAGAGGCTGGGTCATGACCAGCAGAATGATAAAGGGAATGGAGCGCAGAATGTTGACCACAAAACCAACGATACTGTTGACAGGCTTGTTCGGGAAGATACCGTCGGCGGATGTGCCGTAGAGCAGAACCCCCAGGGGCATTCCCAGAATGTAGGCAATGGCGGTACTGAAGAAGGTTACGTACAGGGTGTCCAGAATGGCTTTACCGTACATGGACAGCATTTCGGGAGAAAAGATTTCAGCCATTTTCACGTACCTCCTCTGCAGTCAGCGTTTCGTATTTCATCCCGCGGGAGTCCAGATAGGCACGGATCCGGGTGATGGCGCCTTCGTCTTCCGGCAGCTGGAGAAGCATCTGGCCGTAAGCCTTGCCGCCGATGTTTTTGGTGTCCGCACCCAGAATGTTCACGGCCGTGTGGCATTCCAGAGACAGATTGGAGATCACCGGTTCAAAGGAGGACTGGCCGTCGAATACCAGACGGAGGACAGTATTTCCACGGACTTCCGGCACAGCGGCATTCTTGGGAAGTACCAGTTCCTTGGCAATGGCCGACTGGGGAGAAACGAAAATGTCCTTCACCAGCCCTGTTTCCGCCACAGTACCGTGATCCAGTACGGCGACCTTGTTGCAGATCTGTTCCACAACCCGCATTTCATGGGTGATGACAATGATGGTAACGCCCATGTTCTTATTGATGTCCTGCAGCAGCTCCAGAATGGCTCTGGTGGTATTGGGGTCAAGGGCACTGGTGGCCTCGTCACAGAGCAGTACCTCCGGATCGGTGGCAAGGGCTCTGGCAATGGCGACACGCTGCTTCTGACCGCCGGAAAGCTGTGCGGGATAGGAATACATCCGATCTTCCAGCCCCACCACGGTCAGCAGCTTCTTAGCCTTTTCCATGGCTTCCTTCTTGGGTACCCCGGCAATTTCCAGCGGATAACACACGTTCCGCAGAGCGTTGCGCTGGGCCAGCAGGTTGAAGCTCTGGAAAATCATGGAGATACTGCGGCGGGTGGTCAGCAGATCTTTATGGGAAAGGGAACCGAGGTCAGTCCCCTTGAACAGCACTTTCCCGGCTGTGGGTACTTCCAGATAGTTGATACAGCGGACCAGGGTGGATTTACCCGCCCCGGAAAGCCCGATGATGCCGAAGATGTCGCCTTTTTCCACTTTCAGGGAAACATCCCGCACCGCTTCCACCTGGGCCTTGTCCGTCTGGAAGATTTTCGATACGTTTTGCAGTTCGATCAAGACAATACTCCTTTTTACAATATACATGAAAAAGCCCGGAACAAAAAAATGCCATGTCCCGGACTCTGTTATGCTGTGAGAAGATCAGTCACACCGAAGAGAAGAAAACGGCACGACGAAGCGACCCGCACAATTCGTCCGGGATGCAGACATTCGCCCACAGCGGAAATTGGATCTTACCAGGGATTCAAAATAGTTCTTCACGGATCGTACCTCCTTCTTCGATGATAAAAACTTGTATATGGGAAAGTATAACACGGAATTCCCGGTTTGTCAATGGGAAATTCAAAAAACATTCACAAATTGTTTCTGACGAAGACAACGTTTTCTTCCGGATTCACACATGAAAACGGCTTGACAATTCGGAAGAGAAACTGTGCCAGCGAAAAATCAGCTGGAAGCAGAGTATACCAACCGACAGGGCTATGCTGATAACAGCAAAGGGACGGACATAAATGACATCGCAGAGATAGAGAATAGAAGTCAGCAGTGCACCGCCCATGCTCAGCAGTACATAAATTCCATACGTGGATGCATTCCGGCGATCCACCAGAGACAGCACGAAATAGAATGTGGTTAGGGAACTGGACATAATGGGCAGAACATAGTTCACACTCCAGTGCCGCCAGCCCAGCAGATAGTCGATCCAGATACAGAGCGCCATGGAGATGATCGCCAGATACAGGATATTTTTCGGAATATTCTTTCTTTTTTTATAACCGATATTGACAATCAGCCAGGCGCAAATGGTGATCAGTGTAAAGGGAATGTACAGTGCCAGATGGGGGATGAAAGCGGAGTTGATGATGTTGATGACCAGAATGCAGACGATGGCTGCGAAGGTGGAAATTTTGAAAATCAGATTGTAGGATATCCGCAGGGGGATCTCAGGATAGGCAACCGGATCTTCCTCTCCGCCGTCACGGAGAATCCGTCCGCACAGGGGACAGCGATTCCGCACACCGGTCAGATGTACACCGCATTTTTCACAGAACACAGTGGTTTCGGGTTCGCGGTTTTCCATTATTCCTCAAACTCCTTTCCTGTGTAATTGGTGGTGATGGTCAGACCGGGATCAATGGCTGCCAGCCTGCGGAAGAAAGAACGTTCCAGTTCTCTGTCGGACAGGATACCGGAGAAAACAAATTCAATTCTGTCCCGGTAGGAGCATATGCAGACCTGCTTGGTGGGGGAACTGTTGATGACCATAAACCGATCCACATAGCCGGCCAGCTCTTTCGGCATATCGACTTTTCCCATATTGGAAAGACAGACGGTACGCCGGTTGTCTCTGAGGATCTGATAGCGGGCCATGACGAAATTCTTCAGCCGCAGAGGCAGAATCCGTACCAGCCAGAATTTCTCGATTTTGACCTGCTCCGCAATCATTTCTTCCATGGCTTCCGTGGTCAGCTTCTGCTGCAGCGTAACGGCAACATGCTGGCAGATGGTGGAGATATCTTCGCCGTTTTCATAGTCATAGGCAATGTCCACGATCCCGAAGAAGTTCCGGGCGGTGTCGGAAGGGAAGTAGTTCCGCAGATTTACGGGAACCGCTACGGAAACCGGTTTATGCCGTTCTCTGGGATCCATAATATCCCGCAGAGAGGCGATCAGCAGTGCGGTGGTAAACACGGTCAGGGTTACGCCTTCTTCTCTGGCTGCCGCTTTCAGAGCCGCAACAGAAGCGCTTCCTTCCGTGACCAGCAGACGCAGGTCGTGGGATTTCTGTCCCCGGAGTCTGTAAACCTTCTTCCGTTCCTTGCCGAGAATCCCGGCGATATCTTTACTTTTGATATTCTTTTTGTTATAATACTGGTTAAAACTGTCCACGCCCTTTTCCTGACCGGAACTGTCGATTCCGATGTCCGGCATAACGGCGGGCAGCTCGTCCCTGTGAATGGCCGTCAGATAATGGGTCAGCACTGTCCGGAAAAACATGAAAGCACCGGTACCGTCGCAGAGTGCATGGAACACCTCCAGATGAACTCTGTTTTTATAATAGGATACATCAAACAGCAGTCTGCAGGGTTCGTTCTGATAAATGGGGCTGCAGGGCGTGGTGTTTTCCTCGTGAATCACAGGCTTGTATGCGGTACGTTCCAGATAATACCAGAACATCCCCTGCCGAAGCGTACAGGAAAACAGAGGGTATTCCTCCATGGCAGAGAGAACCGCATCTTCCAGAACACCCGGCTGTACCGGATCCTTCAGTACAGCAGTGATCCGGAAAACCTCGCTGTCTTCTCTGGAAACCAGTGCAGGGAAAACTTTTGCCATGTTGTCAAGCCGTTCCCAGCGGACACTTTTATCCCGCCAGAAATGAAACCGGCTGTCTTTATGAGAAGTTGGTTTCGTTTCGTTCTCCATGTATAACTCCTGGTAAAAACTCGATAATATGTTTATACAGCTGTCTGGTGATGGGGGTGGCCGGCGGCAGACTGAGCATGCCATGGATCCCGTTTCGGATCCGCCGGATGGTTACGTTGGTTCCGCCTTCTTTCAGACAGCGTGCCAGCGCTTCTCCTTCGTCACGGAGTGGGTCGAATTCCATGGTCAGGATCAGCGTATCCGGCAGCCCGGAAAAATCCGTATGCCGGAGCGGGGCAAAATAGGGGTTTTCATAATCCGATTCCCCGGAAATATACAGTTCCATGTAGTCCTGCAGTTTTTTCACCGTCAGCAGATAGTCCTCGCCGTTTTCAAAGACGGACTGAAAAGGTGTGGTTTCCCGGTAATCGCACCATGCTGCCGGATAGACAAGAATCTGCTTCTTCGGAAGGAGCGTACCACGGTCTCTGGCCATCATGGAAGCCACACAGGAAAGGGTACCGCCTGCACTGTCACCCATGACGACCACCTCGCCGGGATCTGCCTGATACCAGTCCTCACAGTGGGTGAGAATGGCCTGCAGGGCGTCATAGCAGTCCTCGGGCCCGGCGGGAAAGCGATGCTCCGGCGCCAGCCTGTAATCCACTGCCACTACTTTGTATCCGGTTTTTGCCGCAATACGGGCGCAGATCTGGCTGTAACTGTCAAAATCCCCGGTGACAAAACCGCCGCCGTGAAAATAGATAATAAGCGGCGCAATTTTACCGTCCCGGCTGAATGCTCTGGTAAGCAGTGTACGACCGTCAGCACCGGCAAAACGGAGTTCCCGCTCCATCATATTGACATTGTTCCGGCTGTAATAAGGACGTGCGGCACGCTCAAACTGTCTGGTTTCCTCATAATTGTTTTTCAGATCCACATCGTACTTGGAAAGGGCGGCCAGCGCATGTTTGACAATTCTATTCATAACTTGCTCATTTTCCCATCAATCTGTATCCGCAAAACGGCGGAAAAAACCTGTTGAACCGATATATAGCTACTTTATATTGTACCATACCCATGATGTAAATGCAAGGGAATGAAAGGAAAATTTTCCCGTCTGCCCTCCGGACGGAGACAAAGGAGATTGTATGAAAGCGAAAGATCATATCCGCATCGGCAGAACACTGGCCGGTACCTATGCACTGAAAGGCAGACGGAAAGGAGCTTTTGTAGTGGGCAATATTCTGCCGGACATCAATGTGTTTTCCTATCTGACCCTGTCCCGGAGCAACCGCCTCCGTGGACACAGCTATACTTTCAAAAGAAAGAAAATGGAAAAACAGATGAACCGTCCCCGCACAAATTCCATGATCTGGTGGCTGCGGACGGGTATGCTGTGCCATTATCTGACAGATTCCTTTACCGGATCCCATGATGAAACAAGACAGATGTCCCTTGTTTCCCATAAACAGTACGAGTACCGTCTGCACGATCTGTTTGCAAAGAATTGGAAAAAACTGCAGGTTCGACCTACGGAAGAACTGGTGCAGATCAGCGAAAGAATCGCACAGATGCACCGGGAATATGAAACGGCGAAAAAAGATGTGGAAACCGACTGCCGGATGATCATCGAAGCGGTACGCAGCGTGATGGCAGCCATGGCCGGTGGCGAGGTAAGAGGAAAAAAGTAAAAATACGAAAACCTGTACGATTCGGCTTTTGAATACTGAAACGTACAGGTTTTGTGTTTGTCCGGCTGTTTAACGCAGATATCCGCCGGAGAGCAGTTCTGCGTAAGCTTTACCGCCGGCGATCACCGGACAGGGGGTATCGAAACGGAGAGGGCTGCCGTCCATTTGGGAGATACTTCCGCCGGCTTCCGTAATCAGCAGGGAACCTGCGGCGTAGTCCCAGGGAGAGAGCAGATATTCGAAGAAGACATCGCACCGGCCGGCGGCAATGTTTGCCAGATCCAGAGCGGCGGAACCGGAACGGCGGATGTCACGGGCTGTCCGGAACAGGTTCCAAAGGGTACGGAAGGTAGGTTCTGCCAGTGTTTCCCGGTAGTAGGGGGAGGTGCCGAAGAGAACCAGGCTGTCGCACAGATCCCGGCTGCTGACGTGCAGGGGGACAGAAACCCCTTTTTCCTCCACGAATGCACCTTGTCCGAGAGAGGCGGTAAACATGGCGTCAGCGTAGGGATTGTAAATGGCGCCGTAGATCATGGTGCCTCTGCCGCAGACACCGACGGAAATACAGCTCTGGCGGTAATCCTGCATGAAATTGGTAGTGCCGTCAATGGGATCCACAATCAGTGTCAGTCCTTCGGCGATCCGGACAGCATGGGTGTCGCTGGATTCTTCTCCCAGCATATCTGCTTCCGGCAGAAGACGGGCAAAGTTTTCCCGGAGAAAGTTTTCCGTGCGGATATCGTAATCGGTGACAAAATTCTGGCTGCCCCCTTTGGCGTGAAGCTGCCGTTCGATATGATCTGCAGACAGCAGAATCTTTGCAGCTTTTCTGAGCAGGGCAGGGATACAGGTGAAGTCGGACATGGGACACCTCGGGTATGTGAATTAAGAATTACAAAGTGTGGTTTTTGAGTGGAAAGAATTTTATGCCGCCGCAGTCCAGCAGAGGGGCATCGGACAGGGGCAGGATGGACTTTCCGAGGAGAGCGAGGGAATGGATGGGCGCTGCGTATTCTGCCGGATTGGGTGTGCCGCAGAGCAGAATTTCATCACCGCAGACACCACCGCAGCCGCCGAAGAATCCGTGGTCATACCCGGGCAGCAGGATGTTTTTGTCCGGCACGGGAATCACGTTGATCCCGCAGGTAAGGGCAGCTTTGGTCAGGGAAGGATCGGCTGTCAGGATAACATTGCCTGCGGTCAGTCCGCTGCATCCCGCATAGCCCTGCCGGATGTGAACCGGGGTGATGCCGTTTTCCTTTGCCAGTGGCGGAATCTCCGGTGCCAGCACATCCAGTCTGCCGAACAGGTACCTGCCGCAGAGCAGGGCGTTCAGAGCCACATCCAGCGGATATCCCGACCCTCTGGGGCAATCCGTCAGCACAAGATGAAAACCGGTGCAGCACAGAATCGTATCGATCTCACAGCTGGCAAGGGAATAATAGGATCTGTGTACCACCAGTGTGTCTCCGATGGAGAATAGCAGCATATCCGCATGAGAAGCCACAGGGGCAGACAGCAGCGGATCCGGCGGCAGCAGCACCACTTCGGCACACAGACGCTTCAGTTCTGCCAGTGCATTGGCAGGCATGGCGCAGGATACCGCTGCCAGAACCGGTTTTCTGTTTGGGGTACAAAACATAAAGCTGCCTCCGGAGTCAGATGTTCTGAAAGGGAAAAAAACTCCCAGCGCGAAACCGGGAGTTTTCCTGATCTTAATATGGAACGAAACTTATGCGCGGGTTACCTTGCCGGAACGCAGGCAGCGGGAGCAAACGTTTACAGTCACGTTGGAGCCATCAACCACAGCCTTAACCTTACGGATGTTGGGCTTCCAGGATCTGTTGGTCTTCCGGTTGGAGTGAGAAACGTTGTGTCCGAATGTAACACCCTTACCGCAAATACAGCACTTAGCCATTGCTTAGTACACCTCCGTCTTTGGGATATTAAGATACAAAAATCAACATGAAATATTATAGCACATGATTTCAAAAAAAGCAATAGGTAAACCTGTTTTTTTTAGAAAAAAATCATGTATTTTCAGTCCTTTTTTCTACCGATATGCCCAAAACAGGGAAAAGACAGGGTGGGCACCAGCTTTAGGATAAGCCTCTGTCCCGGATAAACTTTTCCAGTCTGTCAAGTGCCTGGGAGATGTGTTCCACGGAATACGCATAGGAGATGCGGACATACCCCTCGCCGCATTCCCCGAAGGCAGAACCGGGAACCAGCGCCAGTTTGTAGTCATACATCAGGGTTTCGCAGAATTCTTCACTTGTCATACCGAATTTGGAAATGTTCGGGAAGACATAGAAGGAACCTTCCGGCATGAAGCAGTCGATACCCAGGGAATGAAGACCGTTCACCAGATAACGGCGGCGGCGGTTGTACTCGGAGCGCATTCTCTCGATATCTTCGTCCCCGTTTTTCAGTGCTTCCACAGCGGCAAACTGGGAGGTTGTGGGAGCGCACATGATGGCATACTGGTGGATTTTGAGCATCTGCTTTGCCAGCGGTGCCGGTGCGGTCAGATAGCCCATCCGCCAGCCGGTCATGGCATAGGTTTTGGAGAAGCCGCTGGCCAGAATGGTTCTTTCCCGCATACCGGGGATGGAAGCAGGAGAAACATGATCCCGGCCGTAGGTCAGCTCCCCGTAGATTTCATCGGACAGCACCATGATATTTGTGCCGCGGAGCACTTCGGCGATGGGTTCCAGATCTTCTCTTGTCATGATGGCGCCGGTAGGATTGCCGGGGAAGGGCAGTACCAGCAGCTTGGTTTTCGGTGTAATGGCAGAGCGCAGTTCGTCGGCGGTCAGCTTGAACTGGTTTTCCTCTTTGGTGGGAATGTATACCGGCTTGCCGTGGGCCATTTCACAGATGGGGCCGTAACACACGAAGGATGGCTGGGGGATGATGACCTCGTCACCGGGTTCGATGAGGGCACGCATGGTCAGGTCAATGGCTTCGGAACCGCCCACGGTGACAACCACTTCCTTGAGTGGGTCATAGCTCAGGCCGAAACGGCGGTTCAGGTATGCGGCGATTTCTTCCCGGAGCGGAACAAGCCCTGCATTGGAGGTGTAATAGGTTTTGCCCTTTTCCAGGCTTTCAATGCCGGCTACACGGATATGCCAGGGGGTGACAAAGTCAGGTTCACCAACAGTCAGTGCCACCACATCGCTCATACCGTTCAGCAGATCAAAGAATTTCCGGATCCCGGAAGGCTTGATTTCCTGAATCTCCCGGGACAGAACCTTACTGTAATCGATGCCGCAGCCGTGGTTTTCACTGTGGGTCATACGATGTTCCCTCTTTCATCCACGGGCATGGCGCCGTAAATCAGCCCCTTGTCCTTATATTTCCGCAGAACAAAGTGGGTAGCGGTGGAGATTACATCCTCGATGGTCGCCAGCTTTTCCGCTACGAACAGGGCAACCTCCCGCATGGTTTTCCCTTCGATCAGCACAGCCAGGTCAAAGGAGCCGGACATCAGATACAGGGATTCCACTTCGGCATAGTTGTAAATCTTCTGTGCCACATAATCGTAGCCTCTGTCTCTCTGGGGGGTAATTTTCAGCTCAATCAGGGCGGAAACGTGTTCGCTGCCCATCTTTTCCCAGTCGATCAGGGTCTTGTATCCCAGAATCACGCCGTCCTGTTCATAGGTACGGATCATGTCCCGGATTTCGCCCACTTCCTTTTCCAGCATCAGAGACAGCTTCTCCGGCGTCAGGCGCGGGTCGTTTTCCAGCAGTTTCAGCAGTTCAGTCATATACAGTTATCCTTCTCAGTTCTTGATTTTCTCCAGAATGTGATCCAGAGACAGGCCGTATTTTTCGGCGATGTCACGGGCGTAGCTCTTTCCGTCGGGCTTGGCGCGCAGAATCTTGAAACTGCGGCTGCCTTCCTGGATGGCGGCAACCAGATTGTCGATCTTTACACCGCCCTTGGGTACGCAGGCTTCATTGATTTCGTCCACGGAAGCTGCCAGATCGTGCAGGTGGGTGGAGAAGATGCCGCGGCACCCAACCATGGAGAAGCCCTGCAGCACCTCGGCGGCAATGTAGGCACCCTCGTAGGAGCCGGTGGAGGAGAAAGACTCGTCCAGAAGAATCAGGCTGTCTTCGGTAACGGTTTCAAAAATTGTACCGAGACGGGAGCATTCTTCGCCCAGACGCCCCTTATCGATGGTGTCCTCACTGCCGGTGGGGAAGTGGGTGTAGATTTCATCGCATGGGCTGATGATACACTCATCGGCGCAGACCGGCAGACCCAGCTGTGCCATGACAAAAGCAATCCCTACAGCGCAGGTGATAACGGATTTACCGCCGCGGTTGGGGCCGGTGAGAACATAGAACATCCCGTCCGCATCAAAGGTGAAATCGTTGGGAATCACGGGCCCGTCCAGCTTGGAAGCCACGATGGGGTTGCACAGAGCCTTGGCGGTAAACTTCTTTTCCGTCATGGGTGCAATGACGGGTGCGCAGAGATGGCATCCCTTGGCTTTCAGACGCTGGAGCAGCTCAGTAGCCTTGGTGACAAATTCGATTTCCGGCATCAGGCGGATCAGGAAGTCGGTGTTTTCCAGGACATACATCTGGATTACCTTTTTCCATGCCCGGATGGAGGAACGGAATACGTCGCCGATGGCTGTGTTGAAAGCGTTTGCCAGTGCCATCTGCTGGTTGTCGGACTGCCCCTTCTTGAAGGGAATCAGGGGAGCGATGCAGGTCATTTCGTCAGACTTGAAGTCCAGACGGAGCATCTTGTCCAGCAGTTCCCCGGACTTGAAATATTCGTTGTTCATGGACAGAACACCGGCTTTGTCCGCACGGAGCTGGGAGTCCAGATTCACACCGATGGTGATGGACTTGATTTCCCGGACACGGGAGGTCAGTTCAGTCAGTCGTTCGTTCAGATCCCGGTAGTATTCGCTGGCGGTCAGAATGTTGATCCGTTCGGCGAAGCGGCGGAATGCGGTGCTCTTGAATTTGGGTGCCATAGGCAGAAGCCGGTTTTTCAGCAGATCCAGCAGGGAGGTGTACAGCTCCACTTCCGTGATGCTGTAAAGATATGCTTCGGTGGAAGCCGCAGATTCGGACCCCATGCGACGCAGTTCAGTGATATCGTTCAGGAAGGGGATCATCTTCAGCAGCACCTGGGTCAGCTCGGGATTTTCCAGCATATCGGTGAAGGTGCTCTGACGATACAGGATTACTTCGGGGTCAGCGGTGTAGAAAGAACCGAAATCACAGCTTTTCAGATCCATCAGATAATACAGTTCCAGCTGTTCTGCGGTAACGGCACTCATTCTGGCGATATCTTCTCCGGCTGCGTGGCGGCGCAGACTGTCTGCATCGGGGTACAGCAGGCTGATATCGGAGGTATCAATAACAGGCGTGGTCTGTTCAGACATCGTATCTAAATCCTTTCAGGTAGACTGTTCAAAAAAATTATATACCATAATATTATACCGCAGTTTCCGTTGAGATACAAGAGGGAATTATGAATTTGGGGTGAAAAGTTTGCATTTCCGAAGCAAAAAGACGGTTCTCCCCGGGAGGAAAACCGTCCTTGAAGCAGGTTTTAACGGACTGCAAACAGCCGGATCATGGTCAGGATTGCCTGTTCCACAGTATAACTTGTTTTGGGCGAAAAGGCTGTGTCGGAAACACCGTTCATGACAGCCTGACCGGCTGATGTTTTCAGAGAAGCGGTGTACAGGATTCCGGAAACAGCCCAGTCATCGGCATCCGGCAGATCCGCAAAGCTGCGGGCATCCTTGCCGGCCGGAATTTTCAGAAACTGTGCCGCACGCATGAGCATGGTTGCCGCTTCCTGACGGGTGATGCCGGAGGTGGGGTCAAAGATACCGTTTCCGCGTCCGTTGACAATCCCCAGGGAGGCAGCCACGGCAATGTCATGGCGTACAGCAAAACCGGCAGTGTCGGTGAAGGTGTTTTCATCTATACTCAACTCAAGTCCTGTGATCAGCGCTTCCAGGGAATCATACCCCAGCCGTCTCTGCAGCATGGTCATCAGCAGGGAGCAGAACTGCGCACGGGTGATGGATGTGCGGTAATTCCCCTGCAGGTGCAGCGGAACAATATCTTCTGCCAGCGCTGCCCGTACTTCCGGAATGGCCCAGCTGCTGGGTGTATTTTCCGCTGTGGCGGAGGGAACGGTGATGATCTTGTGGTTCAGGGAGAGAAACTCCAGCGTGGTGTCGAAATACAGATACCCGCTGGACACACCTTTGTTTTTGACTCCGTCTTCATACCGGTTTGCGCTGTCCCAGGTGGCGTCCATATGTACCCAGCGTCCGTTCACCCAGGCAGCCGCATGGGCATGGTTGGAGGCATCGATGGCGGCATGATCTTCGGTGGAGAGAAAACCGTCCGTACCGGTACCGGCACTGTAGGTGGTCACCAGAATACAGGGGATTCCCTGTGCATGACAGAATGCCTGTACCAGTTCCGCATACCCCTGACAAACGGAGCGGCCTGTCTTCAGCACATCTGCGGGGGTGATAGAGGTGGAACTTGTTTTTCCCGTATAATAGTCGTTGTCATAATACAGATTTTCAGCAGCCCAGCGGTGGATCAGAAGCAGCTTCCGGTAAGGATCCGTTTCACTGCCCACGATCTCCGCAGCTTTTTCTGCAACAGCCGGATCTGTTTCGGAGATCTGTTCTGCCGGGTTGATCCAGGTATCCATCATGGCGGCATTGTGGTCATACACCGGTGTGGTGACAAAACTGTAGGCGCCGTTCTGGTAAACAACAGATACAGTCTGCCAGATATAGCTCCAGTACAGTTCTTCCGTGGATTTTTTTGTGTATACAGTCACCGGAATCTGTTCCGTACCGGAGAGAGTGAAAGTCTCGCGGATCTTTGTGCTGTTTTTGGCGGCAATAAAACGCTCTTCATCCCCTGCCGCCAGCCGGATTTTTTCCAGATTCTCACAGAGAACGGCGCCGGAAACAGTCAGGGTGTTTCCGTTTATGGAAAAGGTCAGGGAGCCGTCGGGCAAATTTGTGGTGGTCAGTGTATCCCCGGCCAGCACGGAAGATGCCAGAGAGACAAGCATGACAAGGGACAGAAGGAAGCCAAGCAGCCGTTTCATAGGTCGTTTTACCTCGGTTTTTGTCGTTGTATGGTTATAGTATAGCATAGATACTGTACCTTTGCAAGAGGGGATTTACCGGAGGAACACGGCCAAAAAGCCCTTGACAAAACCGGTACAATCCTGTATTATATGAAGGAAACATAAAATCCCGAAAATTTGTCAATTTTTACCGGAGGAAACATATATGAAAACTTTTATGGGAAAAAACTTCCTGCTCTCCACGGAAACTGCCAAGATTCTGTATCACACCTATGCGGCAGAACTGCCCATTATCGACTACCACTGCCATGTAAGTCCCAAAGATATCGCCGAAAATAAGCAGTACAGCAACATTACCGAGCTGTGGCTGGGCGGCGACCATTACAAGTGGCGCGCCATCCGTTCCGCGGGGGTTCCTGAAAAGTACATCACCGGGGATGCTTCCGACTACGAAAAGTTCAAGGCATACGCTTCCGTGATGCCCTCCCTGATCGGCAATCCGCTGTATCACTGGACCCATCTGGAACTGCGCCGGTATTTTGACTGCGAACTGATCCTTTCCCCCGATACCTGCGACGAAATCTGGGAACTGACCTCCGCCAAGCTGGCTCAGCCCGACATGAGAGTCCGCAGTCTGATCGAAAAATCCGGTGTGGATCTGCTCTGCACCACCGACGATCCGGCCGATACGCTGGAATACCACAAGGCTCTGGCAGAAGATTCCTCCTTCAAGACTCAGGTTCTGCCCGCATGGCGTCCCGACAAGTGCTTCAACATCAACAAGCCCGGTCTGCGCGAATACTATGACAAGCTGGGGAAGGCAGCCGGCGTGGAAATCAAGGATGTTGCCACACTGAAGGAAGCACTGTCCAGGAGAATCGCCTTCTTTGCGGAAATGGGCTGCCGTACCGCCGACCACGGCCTGGACGAATTCCCCATGTTCGTGGAACCGGATCCGTATCATGTACAGCAGGCAATGGACGTGGCTCTTGCTTCTGACGGTAAGGATGTAACTCCGGAAATGCTGTCCGTATTCAAGTGCGGTATGCTGTCCTTCCTGGCGGAAGAATATACCAAACAGGGCTGGGTTATGCAGATCCACATGGGTGTATACCGGAATGCCAATACCAATATCTACAAATCCCTGGGCGTGGACACCGGCTTTGACACCATCGGCGTCTGCAATATGGCCGATATCATCAAGCTGCTGGATATGATGGAAATGAGAAACGCTCTGCCCAGAACCATTCTGTACTCCATCGACCCCACTCAGAATGCGGCCATCGGCGCTATGCTGGGATGCTTCCAGACCTCCGGCGACGGCTATCCCAAGGTAATGCAGGGTTCCGCATGGTGGTTCAACGATACCATCGACGGTATGCGTGCCCAGATGCAGCAGCTGGCCAACCTGTCCGTATTCGGCAAGTTCCTCGGTATGCTGACCGACTCCCGCAGCTTCACTTCCTACCCCCGTCACGAATACTTCCGCCGGATTCTGTGTGATGTGATCGGTACCTGGGTGGAAGAGGGCCTGTATCCCTTCGATACCGAAGCTCTGGTACAGCTGGTATGCGATATCTGCTATAACAACACCAAGAATTTCTTCGGCTTCAAGCTGGGTGAATAATGCAAACAGGCATATATGCAGAAACAGAGGGCAGTATCAGACTGTCCTCCCTTTCTGTCTGCTCATATCATTCTGAAGTAAGGTAATGTCTATGATGCAAACATTCAAACAAAAATATATCGGTGACCGGGCGTTCTACCGGATGGTGCTGACCATTGCCGTACCGCTGATTGTACAGCAGGGGATTACCAGCTTTGTGACGCTGCTGGATAACCTGATGGTGGGAGCACTGGGTACCGTGCCTCTGTCCGGTGTTTCCATTGTGAACCAGCTGGCCATGGTGTACAATCTGACCCTGTTCGGCGGGCTTTCCGGTGCCTCCATTTTCGGTGCTCAGTTCTTCGGTGTGGAAGACTGGCGCGGGATGCGGGATACCTTCCGTTTCCGGTTCCTTTTCGGTATCGGCGTAACTGCGCTTGCTGTGACGGTGTTTCTGATATGGGGCGAAAATCTGGCGCTGCTGTTTCTGGAAAACGACAGCAACACGGCGGAGGATATCGCTGCCACATTGATCGAAGTACGGGCGTACATACGGATTGCTGTATGGAGCCTTATCCCGTTCATGCTGTCCCAGGTGTACGTAAATCTGCTCCGGGAAACGGGTGAGACCTTCCATCCCATGATCGCTTCCGTGATTGCTATTCTGGCCAACCTGGTTCTGAACTATATCTTCATTTTCGGAAAGCTGGGTGTACCCGCCATGGGGGTTGCGGGAGCAGCGCTGGCTACGGTGATTGCCCGTGTGCTGGAAGCGCTGTATGTGATTGTTTACACCCACAGAAACCACGGAAAATACCGCTATATCGAGGGTGCATTCCGCTCTGCCGCCATTCCGAAAGAGCTGTGCAGACGGATTGTTGTTACCGGCACGCCTCTGATGTTCAACGAAATGCTGTGGTCGCTGGGGATGACGGTGATCAGCGGGAACTACGCTTTCCGGGGACTGGAAGTGGTGGCGGCGTCCAATATTGCCACATCCGCATGGAATCTGTTCTGCATCATCATGATGGCCATGGGCTCCGTGACCGCCATTATGGTAGGCCAGCAGCTGGGTGCGGGCGATATGGAAGGGGCCAAGGACATTGACCGGAAGCTGATTTTTGTAACAGTGGCTGTCCATATTGCTATCGGTCTGCTGCAGATTCTGACAGCGGATCTGGTGCCCATGCTGTACGATGTGGAGCAGTCTACCCGGGATATTGCAGCGGCCATGCTGCGGATTCAGGGTCTGGTTCTGCCCATCCATGCCTATATCCATGTGGCTTATTTCACCATCCGTTCCGGCGGCAAAACCGGAATTACCTTCCTGTTTGACTGTTTTTATACATGGTGCGTTCCGGTAGTGGTTTCCTTTGTGGTATGCCGGTATACGGATCTGTCCATCGTGGCATGCTATGGACTTGTGCAGGCAACGGATCTGATCAAGATGGCCATCGCCATGCCTATGCTGAAATCCGGCTTCTGGGCGAAAAACGTCATTAAATAAAAAATACCATGGTTTACCATGGAACAGCATACAGTCTGTTTTCCGCAGGCTGTATTTTTTTGCGCCGCCGGGAGATGCTATGAGAAAAAACGGAGGGATTGTATGCGGAAAATTATGGTTTTGCTGATGGTTTTCCTTCTTGCACTGCCTGTCTCTGCGGTGCCGGTACCCATTCTGATGTATCACCACTTCACCTGGGAAGAAACCGGAATGCCGGATCACTGCTCGGCCGGTGCGTTCCGGGAACATCTGGCGGCATTGTCGGAAGCAGGATATACATCGGTAACTTTTAAGGATCTGCTGGCCTATGCGGATGGGATAGGGGAACTGCCGGAGAAACCGGTGCTGCTGACAGCCGATGACGGGTACAGGAGTGTTGTGCAGATTGCCCTGCCTCTGCTGCGGGAATACGGTATGACCATGTCTGCGGCAGTGGTGGGCGGCAGAATGGGTGCAGAGGACGGAATCCCCCATTTTTCCATGGAAGAAGCGGCGGGAACCGGACTGGAGCTGGTGTCCCACACATGGAATCTTCACGGCCCGGAGGGGGACGGTGTGCTGAATGCAGACGGATCCCTGAATCCGCATTTTATAGCCGATGCAGCCCGTATGCGGCAGATGCCGGAACTGTGTCAGACGGTACTTGTGTACCCCTGCGGCAGATGGAGCAATGGCAGTGAAGCGGTGGCGGCTGCAATGGGATACAGAATTACCGTGACAACAGAGCACGGGATTGCGGATATCCGCCGGGATGAACCGGAAAGCCTGCGTTGTCTGCCGCGGATCTGCATGGGGGATACATCCGGGATCCCCTTTGTGGATACGAATGGGCAGAACTGAGGGAATATTTGACTTCTGCGGAAAGTTATTATTGCATTTTCCGGCAAGGCATGGTACAATAACAACAAACCATATCTGCCAAATCAGGAGGACTTTATGAATTTCCGTCAGGTACATCTGGATTTCCATACCAGTGAAAAAATTCCCGGCATCGGGGCCAAATTTTCCAAGGAGCAGTTTCAGAACGCGCTGAAGCTGGGACATGTCAACTCCATCACCATTTTTTCCAAGTGCCACCACGGCTGGGCATACCATCCTTCCGAAGCCAACGAAATGCATCCGGAACTGAAATTTGACCTGCTGGCCGCACAGATCGAAGCCGCACACGAAATCGGCGTGAAGACTCCCGTATATCTCTCCGCAGGGCTGGACGAAAAGCTGGCAAGACGCCATCCCGAATGGCTCCGCAGAGGGGATCCCAACGACTCCATCGGCTGGAAGAACCCCGGCTATCACGAATTCTGTATGAATACGCCCTACCTCGACATCCTGGCCGCCCAGGTAGAGGAAGTAGTGAAAAACTATGACGCCGACGGGATTTTCCTGGACATCGTGGGCGTGCGTACCTGCTACTGCCAGCACTGCGTGAGAACCCTGCTGGACGAAGGCAAGGATCCCTACGATCCCGCAAACGTAGCGGAACTGGGCGAACGGATTTACGCCAACTACTGCAGAAGAATGCGGGAAGCTGTGGACAAGTACAAGCCCGGTCTGCCTCTGTTCCACAACAGCGGTCATATCCGCCGGGGACGCCGCGACCTGGCCGATGTGGATACCCATCTGGAACTGGAATCCCTGCCCACCGGCGGCTGGGGGTACGACCATTTCCCCCTGTCCGCTGCATACTCCCGTACCCTTGGCAAGGATTTTCTCGGTATGACCGGTAAGTTCCACACCACCTGGGGCGAGTTCGGCGGCTACAAGCATCCCATGGCTCTGCGTTA
This sequence comes from Oscillospiraceae bacterium, assembly GCA_015064285.1. GTDB lineage: Bacteria > Bacillota > Clostridia > Oscillospirales > CAG-272 > UMGS1696. The sequence continues at coordinate 21,041 of SVSN01000009.1, forward strand.
TGAAGAAGCTCTGTGCGTTGCCAACGGTGCCAAGTGCTCCATCGGCGATCAGCTCCATCCCAGCGGATACATGGACGAAGCTACCTATGCGCTGATCGGGGAAGCCTACGCCGAAGTGGAGACTAAGGAACCCTGGCTGGATAACGTGACCTCCGTGGCTGATATCGCCATTCTGAGCCAGGACGCCGCCATCGCGTATTATTCCCGGAGCCAGGTGGTGCATCACCACGGTGCATCCGGTGACGTGGGCGCAGGCCGTCTGCTGCTGGAAGGGAAGTATCTCTTTGACGTAATCGATTTTGAAGAATCCTTTGACAAATACAAGCTGCTGATCCTGCCCGACAACATCCGTCTGGACGAAGCCATGACCGCCAGAGTACAGGCATTCGTAGCGAAGGGCGGTAAGATTCTGGCCAGCGGTACCTCCGCACTGGCTGTGGGCAAAGATGAATTTGTTGTGGATCTGGGTGCAAAATGGCTGGGCCAGAGCGCATACCGTCCGGTATACTTCCGTCCGAAGTTTGAGATCGACTGCCTGCGGAATGCGGCTGCCGTAATCTACGAACAGGCATATGATATTGAGGCCGACGGGGAAGTGCTGATCACCAGAGAAAACCCCTACTTCAACCGGACTACCTTTGCGTTCTCCTCTCACCAGCATACCCCCAACAATCCCGAAACCTCCATGCCCGCCGCCACCATCGGCAAGAACGGCGCCTACATCGCTTCTGAAATCTTCGTGGAATACGCAAACAAGGGCAGTATCACCACCAAGAAGATGTTCCTCGGCGTGATCGAAGCCCTGCTTGCCGACACCAAGACGCTGGTTACCGACCTGCCCGCCCAGGGTGTTGTTACCCTGATGGAACAGTCGGAAAAGAACCGTCTTGTCAACCATGTTCTGTATGCTTCTCCCGTAAAGCGGGGCGGCGGCATCGAAATCATTGAAGACATCCTGCCGGTATACGATGTACACGTAACTCTGCGTCTGGACAAGGCGCCGAAGAAGGTATATCTGGCACCCGAAATGCAGGAAATCGAGTACAAGTGGGACGGCAGAGAACTGTCGTACACCATTGACAAGCTGTTCATTCACGCCATGGTTGTGGTGGAATTCTGAGGATAATCATATGAAACGATCTGATGTAAACCGATACATAAAACAGGCCGAGGCTGCTTTCACTGCCGCCGGATTCATTCTGCCGCCCTTTTCCAGAATCCCTGCGGAAAAATGGGCGCATCTGGGGCCGGAATATGACGAAATCCGGGACAGAATGCTGGGCTGGGATATTACCGATTTCGGCAAGGGCGAGTACGAAAAGCTGGGTCTGCTGCTGTTTACCTTGCGCAACGGGGATTATAACGATCCCGCCTCCAAAACCTATGCGGAAAAGCTGATGTATGTCCGTGCGGGGCAGGTGACCCCCATGCACTTCCACTGGAAGAAGATGGAGGACATCATCAACCGCTCCGGCGCACCTCTGGCGGTACAGGTGTATCTCTCTGACGAAAAGGAAGAACTGTCAAAGGAAGATGTTCCGCTGCAGCTGGACGGCTTCCGCACCACTGTGCCCGCGGGCACCATTCTCCGTCTGGAACCGGGTCAGTCCATCACCATGACCAGAGGTCTGTACCACAGCTTCTGGGGTGACGGCGGCGACTGCATCGTAGGCGAGGTTTCCATGACCAACGATGATACCAGTGACAACCGTTTCCTGACCCCCATGGGCCGCTTCTCCGCCATCGAAGAAGACGAACCGGCAGTGTACTGTCTGTGCAACGAATACGCGAGACCGTAGGGAAATTAAGAATTGAGAATTAAGAATTAACCGGCGGATTCCGTAAAAAGCAAAACGGCTTACAGAGTGAAATTTCTCACTTTCTGTAAGCCGTTTTGTATTTCAAGAAACAATTCTTAATTCATAATTCATAATTCTGAATTTCCAAAGGGTATTCCATCCCGAAATTTGCATACTTTGCGCCAGCCAGTGCATTGTACGGCAGTTTTTCCCAGGGACTGCCGCCGATGATTTCCCGGATGGCGGTCAGGTTTTCTTCTGTGTCCGTAATGCCCGGAATCAGCGGGGTGCGGATTTCATACGGTATTCCACAGGACTGAAGCCAGCGAAAATTTTCCAGAATCACACCGTTGTCCGCACCGGTGTATTTTTTGTGCAGCGCCGGATCTGCCAGCTTGATGTCCATGATGACAAAATCCATTTGTTCTGCAGTTCTGCGGAAGACATCCGGTGCAGCATACCCGCAGGTTTCCATGGCTGTGTGAATGCCTTTATCATGGAGCAGCGCCGAGACTGCGCAGACAAAATCCGCCTGCAGCAGCGGTTCGCCGCCGGAAAATGTCACTCCGCCCCCGGACATGGCAAACACATCCCGATCGGAAGTGAGCTTTTCTGTCAGCGCTTTCGCCGTATATTCGGTTCCGGCTACGGAAATGCACCCGTTCGGGCAGATGTGCAGACACCGGCCGAAGGGCTGACACTCCGGATGGACACAGGGAACCGTGCATTTTCCGCACCGCACACATCCGCTTTTTTTCACCGAAAGCTGGGGCAGCGGCGACAGTCCTTCCGGATTATGGCACCACAGACACCGCAGCGGGCATCCTTTGAGGAATACCGTCGTCCGGATCCCCGGTCCGTCATGGAGCGCAAATCCTTTGATATCAAAAACAATACCTGTCGTCATAGTATACACAGCCGGTCAGAGCGAATTTTCTTGCCTCTGACCTCTTTTCTCAAACCACATACTCTTGTCTGCGGATTACATGATCCTGAAACTCCTTGTCCAGTTCGCAGAAATAGGCACTCCATCCCCAGATCCGCACAATCAGCTGCCGGTAGTTTTCCGGGTGCTTCTGTGCATCCAGCAGTCTGTCCCGGTTTACCGCATTGAGCTGGAGCTGGTGACCGCCGGAACGGATGAAGTACTGCACCAGAGAGGCGACTTTGGTAATGGCGTCCTCACTCCCGAACATTTTGTCATGGAATTCCAGTGTCAGCGGGCCGCCGTTGCAGACCTTTGCCAGATCCGGTTTTGTGAAGGATTTCACCACCGAAACGGGATTTTCGATTTTTGCGAAAATGCTGACGGAATAGTTGGCGGCGAAGGGCTCGTCTTTTCTTCTGCCGTCGGGAGAAGCGGGCAGGGCAGCTGCGTGCCACAGATAGAACATGGCCGAACCGGTTCCCGCACGCCAGATACCGCCGCGGTCGTTCTTCCGTCCCGCAAGGGCACAGGAGAAAGCTTCCGTAAGGTACACAAGATACCGGTCAGCCGCATCGTCTCTGCCGCATTTGGGGGCTTCATACCGGAGTGCTGCGCACATTTCGTCCTCACCTTCGAAGTTTTTGTCCATGGCGGCAATTACCTGAGAGAGCGTCCACCGCTTTTCCGTGAATACATATTTTTCCAGTGCCGCCAGCGAATCCGCACCGCAGGAAACGCCTGTCCCGTGGATGCCGAAACTATTGTATTTTGCACCGTCAGCGATGTTTTTCCCGCCGTAGAGCAGGTTCAGGAAGGGAGAGGGTACAAACCATACATCGTGTACCTTATCCATAATTGCAGCAGCTTCCGCACGGATTTCTCTTGCTACGGCAATCTTCATGTCCTGCAGATCTGCGTCGTCATCCAGCGTCCGGATGGCACGATCCACGCACAGCGGATAGGACAGAGCGCCGATATTGGCAATTTCCATGCCAACCTTGGGAATGATAAACTCCCAGCAGGCGGCAACAGTGTAGTTGACGGCATCTTCCGGTGCATACCCCAGTCTGACCAGTGCCGGAATTACCACATCATCGTTGGAGTATTGTGGGAAACCCAGCCCCACTTTTGTCAGTTCTGTCCCCTTTTCGTATACGGACAGAGGTGTGTCCCGGTTCACCCGCAGGTTGATCTTGGGGTCGATCAGTTTCAGATCTCCGCTGATTTCCAGACACATTTCCGTCAGCTCATTCCAGACATTTCCGCCATCCGGCAGCCGTCCGCCCAGCATCATGCTCTGGCCGTTGTCCCCCTGCTGGATGCCGGTATACATATCGCTGTCGATATTGAAGGAAAGGAAGAAATCTTCCAGCAGTTCTCCTGCTTCTGCCATGGTCAGGATTCCGGCATCCAGATCATGCCGGAGCCAGGGCATCATGTACACATCAAACCGCCCCACCGTATTGTGGTAGTCTCCTTCCAGCCACAGGCCGTAGTGAACAATCCGGAAGAACTGGAGAGCTTCTCTGAACGTTTCCGCAGGATATTCCGGCACACGGGAGAGCACTTTCGCCACGTCCTCGCGGCCGGTGCGCAGGGCTTCTTCTCTGTAGCTGTCACACAGAGCGGAAAGCGCATCCAGACAGACAGCAGACAGAGGATCGGCGTTTTCCCGGGCGGCTCTGAAGCCGGTTTTCACAAGAGACATATGATCCGGACAAATGTTGGAGATGTACCCGGATTCGTGGATAAAATGCTCTTTTTTGATTTCGTCCCATTCAGACGGTGTCAGCACATCGGGGCCGTTCGGCAGGGTGCGCATCAGGACGATTTTCTGTCCCGGCAGAATGTGGGGATTTTTGGCTTCTTCACCGGCCATTTCACAGAACCGGGCAGCCATACGCTCGGCAGGCGTCATTCCGGCAGCCGCATATTCTACGGCATGGGACGGTACGGAGGCACGGCGCCATGCGTGATGCTTGTGGGACGTAATAAAATCATATAAAGTACGGTTTGTCATAAAAACCTCAGTTTTGTCAGATTCCGGCAGAGTGACCGGGTATAATCCGGTGAATATTGCAAACAATAAAGCAGGAATACTCTGCGCTTTGTCTGTATTATAACATACCATCGGGGAATTTGCTATAAAATCTACGAAAAAGGCAGGATTTTTTATGAATCGTATCGGTCGGATCCGGCAGTATGGGCGAATCACGCTGGGCTGTTTTCTTTTTGCCATGGCGGTATCCTTCTGCCTGGAGCCCTGGGCATTGGCAGCGGGCGGTGTGTCGGGACTGGCGATTGTGATCGGACAATGGCTTCCGCTGGAAACGGGTACGATCATTCTGTTTCTCAATCTGCCGCTGCTGTGGCTGGGGTGGCGGCGGTTCGGCGGTGCTTTTCTGGCAGAAACCATATATGCTACAGTAACTTCGGCTTTGCTGACCAACTTTTTCGATCATCTGCAGCGGTGGACAGCCATGCCGCCTATGACAGAACAGATCTGGTGGGCTGCTCTTCTGGGTGGTGCTTTATCCGCAGCGGGCGTTGGGCTGATCTTCCGGGAAGGCGGCACCACAGGCGGTACGGATATTGTGGTGCATCTGCTGCGGGAACGGTATCGTAAGTTCTCACCGGGACTGATATTTCTTGCTGTGGACACAACAGTAATTGTGCTGGCGGCTGTTTCCGGCGTGGGTACACAAAGCTTGGTCTGGGCGGTAGTCACTCTTGGTGTATTCTCTCTTGTTCTGAACCGGATTGTCAGTAAGTAAAAGCTGTTGACAAAAAAACAAATGTCCCGTATAATATATAAAATACGTTAAATAAGGATGCAGTTATGAAATCGGTTCGCAGTATATTCAAGATCGGCTACGGCCCGTCCAGTTCGCATACTATGGGACCTGCCTATGCAGCACTGCAGTTTCACGAATCCCACTGGGAAGCAGACGAAATCCGTGTGATTCTTTACGGTTCTCTGGCTAAAACAGGAAAAGGACACGCCACCGACCGGGCTATACTGGAAAGCCTGTCCGGTGTGAAAACGGAAATCCTCTGGGATACGGAAACCGAAACACCCGTACATCCCAACACCCTCGACTTCATTGCGTTCAGAAGCGGGGAAGAAATCGGCAGACAGCGGTACTACAGTATCGGCGGCGGTGAAATCCGGACAGATGAACAGGGGAAGAAGACGGACAGCGAACTGTACCAGGAAAAAAGTTTCGGGGAGATCGCAAAACTGTGCAAGGACAGAAACATCCGTCTTTCGGATTATGTATTCGAACATGAAGGGCCGGAGATTATCCCTTTTCTGCAGTCGGTCTGGGATACCATGCGCAGCGCCGTGCGGGAAGGACTGATCAAAACGGGAACTTTGCCGGGCGGTCTCGGTGTGGAACGGAAAGCACAATTTCTGTACAACCAGCGTCATATCGATGAAAGTCCCCAGACCAGAGAAAACCGTCTGGTCTGTTCCTATGCTTTTGCTGTCAGTGAACAGAACGCCGACTGCGGTATTATTGTGACCGCACCTACCTGCGGTTCCTGCGGGGTTGTTCCGGCCGTTCTGAAATATATGCAGGACAAAAACGATTTTTCCGATAAGGATATTATCCGTGCACTGGCTGTGGCAGGTCTTGTGGGCGTGCTTGTGAGCACCAATGCCTCCGTCAGCGGCGCGGAATGCGGTTGTCAGGCGGAAATCGGTACGGCCTGCAGTATGGCTGCCGCTGCCCTGTGCGAGCTGTTTGAAATGGGGATTGATCAGATTGAATATGCTGCCGAAGTGGCTATGGAGCATCACCTGGGACTGACCTGTGATCCGGTGTGCGGACTGGTGCAGATTCCCTGTATCGAACGGAATGCTGTAGCCGCCATGCGTGCCATCAACGCTCTGAGCCTTGCCAATTTCCTGTACGGCAGCCGGAAAGTTTCTTTTGATGTGGTTGTGGAAGCCATGTACCAGACTGGACGGGATTTGTCCCATCTGTACCGTGAAACCTCCGAAGGCGGTCTGGCAAAACTGTATGTCCACAAGTGATTCTATAAAGCAAAAACAGCCTCCGGACAGATAATCCGAAGGCTGTTTTTCAAAGTAATCTGACCAGCCAGTAAATCAAGCCGTATACCATCCCGGCGGCTAGACCGTAGCTGATAACAGGTCCGGCAATCTGGAAGATTTTTGCCCCTACGCCCATGATGAAACCTTCGCTGCGGGCATCGATGGCACTGGAGGCCACAGCGTTGGCAAAACCCGTGATGGGGACCAGTGTGCCGGCACCGGCTTTTTTGGCAATCCGGTCAAAGACACCAAAGGCAGTAAGCAGCACGGCAATTCCGATCAGCGTGACGGAAAGGGCTGTGCCGGCGGCTTCTTCCTCCATTCCGAGTGCCATGTACCCGTTTTTGATTCCCTGTGCCAGTGTGCATATCAGTCCGCCGGTGACATAAGCTGTCAGCATATCGCGGAGAAGCGGAGACTTTTTCGCCCTTGCCTGTGCGTAGCGGCGGTAAGTGCGGGCATCTGTATTCATGGATACGATACTCCTTTCAGAGATGTACAGTCTCAGTATTCCCGAAAATGAGAGAAATATTTATATTTGTGCCTATATTTATTCATATTCACAGAGAATTTTAATTTGACTTTCCGGACAGGATAGTGTATAATATCACTTGAAATACAATATATAATATATGTTTCATCTGAAAGGAGTTATCCCATGGCATTCAATATTGAAAGCATTAAGAAAAATTTCAAAGACGTAACTGACAAGACTGTGAAGAAGACCGGTGAACTGACCGCTATTGCCAAGCTGAATATGGCTGTCAAGTCCGAAGAAGGCAAACTGTCCGAATGCTACAAGGCCATCGGCCGTCTGTTCTACACCGCAGAAAGAGACAACCTGGACAACACCGAAGAAATCGCAACCTATATTATGCAGGCTGACAAGATCAAGGCTGCTATCGCTGACTATCAGAAAGAACTGGCAATCCTGCGCAATGTTGTAATCTGCGAAGGCTGCAGCAACGAAATCTCCAACGACGCTATTTTCTGCCCCATCTGCGGTCTGAAGGTTACCAAGCCCGCTCCTGTGGAAGAAGTGGCTGCCGAAGAAGAATGCTGCGAATGCGAAGGTGAATGCTGCTGCGAAGAAGCTGCTGCAGAAGAATGCACCTGCGAATGCGAATGCACCTGCGAAGAAGCACCCGCAGAAGATTGCTGCTGCGAAGAAGAACCCAAGGCTGAATAATCGGATAAGTGAGTAAGAAGTAAGAATAGCCCATAAGCTGAAAAGAGATAAGGGACGGAGGTGTTTTCAGAATACATCCGACTTATCTCTTACTTCTTATTTTCGGGAAAAATATATGTTATTTGAAAAATATCTTGTGCCGGATCTGGTACTGAATTCCTTCCGAGAGGTTACGCCGGAGCTTCTTACTTCCCGCGGAATCCGGTTTATCCTGTCCGATATTGACAATACTCTTGTAACCTATGGCGATGCCGTGCCGACGCCGGATGTGCTGGCTTTTTTTGCCATGCTGGAGGAACACGGTGTAAAAATCGGTTTTCTCTCCAATAATCACGCAGAACGGGTGGAGCTGTTCAACCGGGAACTTGGGTATATCGCCGTGGCAGACGCAGGAAAGCCGGGAATCAGGAAGGCAAAGGAAGCTATGGAAAAGATGGGCGCAGTACCCGAAAACACCATGTTTCTGGGAGATCAGCTTCTGACCGATGCTGCCTGTGCCAAACAGCTGGGCCTGTTTACTGTGATTGTCCCGCCCATCAAGGACAGAACGGATCTGTTCAACAAGTCCAAGCGCCTGATCGAAATCCCTTATATGCGCCGGTACAGGAAAAATCAGAAATAAAAATCCAGATATCAGAACAGCGGCATTTCCGGCAGGCATAGGAACCTGTGCGGATACTTACGCCAAAAGAAAGGACATCCAAAATGAACATTCAGGAAATTCGTTTCGCAAAACTGCGGGCACAGATGGAAGAAAGAGGACTGGACGCTGTATATGTACGTGCAGCGGAAAATCATCTGTATATGTCCCACTTTGATAATCCCGACGGATATCTGTTTCTGACGAAGACCGACGGCTGGGTGTTTGCCGATTTCCGGTATACCGAAGCTGCAAAGGAAGCCTCTTTCCCCGGTCTGCACGTATGCGAACCGGGTAAGCCCAAGGTGGAAGAACTGGTTGTCAGCGAAAACTGTAAACGGATCGGTTATGAAGACGGTTCTCTGACCTGTGCGGCTCTGGCTGACCTGAAAAAGAGAATGCCTGAGGTGGAATGGGTACCCACCGGCGGAATGTTTTCCTATATCCGTGCCGCCAAGACCCAGGATGAAGTGGATTCTATCGTGGCTGCTCAGCGGATTGCGGAGGGTGCGTTCCATCATCTGATGAAGGTGATAAACTATGATATGACCGAGATCGAAGTGGCTGCGGAACTGGAATACTACATGAAGAAGAACGGCAGCGAAAAGCCCTCTTTCGATACCATCGCTGTATCCGGTACCGCTTCCGCCAGACCTCATGGTGTCCCCCGTCCCGTAAAGCTGGAAAAAGGCTTCCTGACCATGGACTATGGTGCTGTTGTCAACGGTTATCACTCTGATATGACCCGTACCATCTGCATCGGCAAGGCAGACGAAACCCAGAAGAAGCTGTATGATACCGTTCTGAAGGCACAGCTGGCCGCTCTGGAAACCGCTGCACTGGGCGTGAAGAATGCCGACGTGGACAAGGCTGCCCGTGATATCATCGATGCCACCGAATTCAAGGGCACATTCGGACACAGCCTCGGTCACGGCGTGGGTCTGCTGATCCACGAAAGTCCCAGTGTATCCCAGTGGTCCGGTGATACTGTGCTCCATGCAGGTGAAATTATCACCGTGGAACCCGGTATCTATGTGGAAGGCAAGTACGGCTGCCGGATCGAAGATATGCTCTGGATCACCGAAAACGGAAAGATCAACCTGACAAACTGCCCCAAGGAACTGATCGAAATCTGACTGTAACAGAATACGGCTCTCACAACGGTTGAACCAGAGTGAGAGCCGCTTTTTTATGTTCAGTTTTCGTCCAGGAATTTTGCGTTGATTTCTTCCAGCTGTCCCAGCGCCATCTGTTCCGCCTTTTCGTAGCGGGAGGTGAAGTTGTCCGTGTATTCGTAGATCATATACAGCACTTCTGCAAAGTAGTTGCCCACCTTATAGAACCAGCCCAGGTCGAACACCCGGGAGGACAGGATGATATCCAGCATGGCAATGCTTTCTTCGTCACGCATATACTTGTAGTTCAGCACCTGATCGTAGTACACCGGGGTTACGATCTGTTCGGAATAATACGCCAGAGCTTCGATAATCATACCGCTGCGGTCTGCATTGTCCATGACGCCGGGCACACAGAAGAACATACTGTGCCAGGAACCGACAGTGCTGTGGTATTTCTGCTGGGATTCGTCGTACTTGGGGTAGGGCAGGATCCCGAAATCGGCTTCCATATCCCGGAAAGAAGCGGCCAGATTCAGAAGCTGCAGGTAATACAGACTCTGCCCGTTTTTGAACATGGAAACCGGGGTTGTGATGTCATAACTGTCCCTCTGGTAGTTGTAGGAGACATTTTTGTCAAAGGCAAAGTCGGTGTACCGGTCCAGCACATCCACAACACTTTCGGTGTACAGGGTCAGCTCCAGCAGCCCTTCGCTGTTCAGGGTAGCGCACTTCACGCCGGTGGAATTGACAGCCGCCATAACCGTGTCGTCCCAGGTGATGGAGCCGAAGCGGTCATCGGTGGTCATCTGCCCATCCCCGTTGGTATCTGCGGCAACCAGCTTGGCGTATTCCCACATCTTTTCAAAGGTCCAGGTACCTTCCTGTACGGAGGAATACAGATCCGTAATGCCGAAGTCAGTGGCTACCTGCTGGTTGAAGAATACGGCAATGGTGCAGTCGTTGATGGCAGTGGAAACGGCACCGGTGGTGAAATAGGTTTTACCGGCGATCTTCATATCGGAAACGGCGTTCTGATCCCACCAGGACTGGCTCAGATCAATATGGGGCATAGAGGACATTTCCGCAAGGAAGTCCCCCAGAACCAGTGTACAGGCATCGTATCCGCCCACCGTAGCGGCACCGTATGCAGCATCCCCCGCCAGAACAGAAGTGGAGATTGCCTGATAACCGGGGCCCATGCTGTTGCCGTCGATGTTGCCGGACAGCTTTTCGTCGGTGATGTCCACATTGTAGCGTTCTTCCACGGCGGCATTCCGTTCAAACACAGCATCGTTCATCAGTTCGCCGGTCAGCTCTTCTGCGTGGAAGTCGTTTTTGTCCCAGCCGGATTCGCTGTTGCCGTGTACCAGAATGTGGAAATTGTGACCGTCCCAGTCGGCTTCCGGCAGGGTGTATGCCGGTTCGGTATCAGCATCTGCCGTATCGGTAGAAACGGGTGCGGTTTCGGGCGCTTCACCGTTTCCGCAGGCAATCAGAGGAAGGGTCATGGCCGCACAGAGCATGGCGGCGAGAATTCTTTTGAACAGTTCCATGATATATATCCTTTCTTATGTCAGAGTCCCAGATATTTTTCCAGAATCATACCGTATTCCCCGATGGGCGGTTCCCCGTGGAGGATGTGGTATTCTTCGCAGATGTAGGAAGCAAAGGTTTTGATGTGGGGAATTCCCATGGAAGTGTAAAACTCAGTATCGGCATCACACACATCGGCATGGAAGGGTACCTTCACAGGCGGCATTTTATAACCGGAGTATAATGCGTTGTCCAGCCAGTATTCCAGCACATGGGTAGTTTCCGCCGGGAAAACGGTCAGCAGGTCTTCCAGAAGTTTACAGTATGCAGGGCCCCTTTGGTCTGAGGGATCGGTAAGGGGCTTTGCATGATCCCTGTCCATAGGTGCAAATTCCAGAAATACATTTTCCGCCGGTGCAATATTCGGCAGGCATTTGGCATCCGCATAGGCAAGATAAGCTGCCGTGGCTTTGGAATCGTATGCCTTTACACCCGCTGCAATGGCGTTGGCTGTCAGGATGCCCTGATCCGCTCCGTTCAGCCTGGCCGCTCTGCATTTTTCACAGGAACAGCCGGCTTTTGCCGCATCATCCAGCCAGAAGAAGTACCGGTGGGATTTCTGCCGCAGTTTTTTCGCCAGCTGATAAGCCCCTTCAGACACGCGTTCCAGTGCTTCCGGCGAGGAGGGACACAGGTTGCAGTCATTTGTCCGGGTACCGTCTTCCTTTACACGGAACATGGAGGGGTTTTTCTCAAACAGGTCTCTGGGCAGAAGCCATTCCAGGGCGTGCAGTTCGTATTCCACGTCCACATCTGCTTCTTCCAGCTTGTCTATGATCCGTCTGCCATCCGGTTTGTCCAGCGCATCCAGCAGCGCATCCACGCTGCCCTGGCCCGGAAGAGCAATTTTATGTACGCCGAGAGATGTCAGATTCCCTTCTTTGCACCAACGGATCCAGTGATCACACAGATCTTCATACAGCAGTACAACACCGCGTGTAGGTTTCATGTTTTTCCTCCTCTCAGGGTTTACGTATTTATACTTTTTATTTCTGATCCCGCCAGAACCGTTCCAGAATCCGTTCCAGTGCATCCGGGTCGGCGGTATATCTGATGTGAAGCCAGTGAGCGGGGAAGAGCAGCTTTGTGCCCGGTTCATTGTAGCGGTCATCGATCAGCAGTACCATGCCTCTGTCGGTTTCAGAGCGGATAACCCGGCCCGCTGCCTGCAGAACCTTGTTCATACCCGGATAAATGTAAGCAAATTCCCGGCCGTTTTCCGATTTGTTCTGGTAGTACTCTGCCACCAGATTGGATTGTGCCGAAAGTCCCGGCAGACCCGTTCCCACAATAATCGCACCGATCAGGGAATTGCCCCGCAGATCGATCCCTTCCGAGAACATACCGCCCAGTACACAGAACCCCACCAGATGGGGATATTTTCCGCTTTCAAAGGCACCAAGGAATTTCTCACGATCCCCATACACCATACCGGTTTTCTGCTGCAGGGCAGGGATGTGGGGACAGATTCGCCGGAACCATTTGTATACGGATTTCATATAGGCATAAGAGGGGAAATAAACGATATAATGCCCCTCTTTGGCTTCCACGGCACGGGCGATGATTTCTGCAGTATCTTCCGCCGTTCCTTTGCGGTCGCTGTACCGGGTGCTGATGCCATCGTAGGCTACCAGGCAGAGATTGTCTTTTTCGTAAGGGGAAGGCAGATCCAGATAAACACTGTCCTCGGAACCTGTGACACTCTGATAATATTCCGCCGGAGAAAGGGTTGCCGAGAAAAATATGGAAGCCCTGGCAGATTTCAGCATGGTGTCCAGCACGCCTCCGGGATCCAGACAGAGAATCTGTACCGTCACACCGCTTTGTACAGCAGAACTTTGTTCCGTGGGCATCTCACTTTCCGCAAAGAAGCAGAAGCGTTCGTCCGCATAGTCCGCCGTGCCGGTAAACTGCTGCAGAAGCTGACGGAACGGTACCAGTTCTCCGGCGAATTCATGCCGGTCGCGGATCTGCTTTCCCAGATACCGCTGGAGTGGGCCGAACCGTTTTTCCAGATCCGGCAGCTGTGTACTTCGCCAGTGACCGATCTTTTTTTCTGTTCCGCCGTCGTTTGTCAGGTAGGATTCTTTTTCACAGAGCTTCGCCATTCGCCGGAACCAGTTTTCCACCGGCACAAGGACAGCTTCAAAGCTCTCGTCTTCGGCAAAAAGTTTATCTTTCACCTGCCGCAGCCGCCGGATATCCTCATATGTCAGAGAGGCAGAATACATGTTCCGTGCCCGATCCGGCAGGTTATGGGCTTCATCAATCAGAAAAACGTATTTTTCTTTCCGTTTTACGTCTTTGAAATACCGCCGGAGCCGCATCCGGTCGTCAAAGAGATAGTTGTAATCGCAGATCACAAGATCGCAGAATTCGCTGAGCCCAAGCGCCAGCTCGTGGGGGCATATGTCGTGGTCGGAAGCGACTTCTCTGATCCTCTCCGGGGTATAGATGTTGCCGCTTTCCAGCAGAGTAAGCAGCGCATCCGACTGCCGTTCTTCCCAGGACTGCCATTCCCTTGTGCTGCCGGCTGTCCGGAAAGCGCCGCTCATTCCATGCAGAGACGGACAGATGGGACATTTCAGCGCCATGCTGGTTTCTCCGTCAATCTCCAGAGATGGACAGAGGTTTTCCTTGGCCAGCAGAAGTATAGCCCGCATATGGGGAGCATACCGGGAAATCCGTGCTGCCGCATCCAGAGCCGCTTTTCCGGTGATGGTTTTGGCTGTGCTGTAAAAAATTCTGTCGCATCGCCCCTGGCCGACTGCACGCAGCGCCGGATACAGACTGGACATGGTTTTTCCTATGCCGCAGGGAGCGGAAACAAACAGTCTTCCGCCATGCCGGATGGTGCGGGCAGCTTCGGTGACAAAATCCCTCTGTCCGGGACGGATGGTGGGGTAGGGAAAGGGCAGTGCGGTCAGTTCCTCCAGCCGCAGGGTCGCACGTTCCTTGCCGATTTGCAGAAAAGGCATAGCCCGCCGCAGCAGACCTGTGACAAAAGCTGACAGCATGGACAGAGCGAATTCCGCTTTCCAGCTCCGTTTGGCGCCATCGGAACGGCGCATAAAAGTGATCGCTATGGCTGCCTGTTCTACCTGACTGGTCTGGCATAACATATAGGCATAGCAGACTGCCTGGGCGAAATGGGAAGGTACCGAAAAGGGTGTGGGGTTGTCCCGGAAGGAAGAGACGGTTTTGATCTCCTCAACAGTATGGATCCGCCCGTCAAAGGCAATACTATCAGAACGGCCATGCAGTTCGATCCGCTGACCGTCCATCTCAAAGGCCCATGCCAGCTCCACTTCCGCCCCGGCAACAATGGTATCTCCCTCCGCGGAAAGCCGGTCTGTCTGCAGCTGATTGTGCATCCGGATTCCCTCAGCCAGAGGATCACTATCCGGTCGGACATCGCCGGCTTCATCGTCTGCATCCCATACCTGTCGGAAACCGTATTTTTCGGTTGTAAAAGCAGGTCGTTCCACGCTGCGGGCGTAAGAAGCCAGTTCGGTTACGGTGATTATGATGGTGTCATCGCTTTTTCTGTAGTCCACAGCCCGGCCTGCCTTTCCCGTCAGATGATTTGTTTGTATTATAACATACTTTGGAATGGATGGCAATGGTTTTTTCTCTGCTTTCCGAACAGACAGAACAGGATGGAAAACTCCGGATTGACAACCCTGAAAAACTCTGCTATAATAATGCAAAACGACAGATATACAGATAAAGGAACAAATTATGGTACTTGCCCCCAAGGAAACCACCGTAGCCTACCGCTGTCCGGAATGCGGCGCACTGGTGATGAGTATGGTCGGTGTATTCACGCTGACTGCTGATATGATGCGCCTGAAATGTCCCTGCGAAGGCTCCGCACTGGAAATCATCTACACAAAAGATAAAAAGGTGCGTCTGAACGTGCCCTGTTTTGCCTGCCCCAGTCCCCACAGCTTCCAGATTTCTTCTCAGATTTTCTTCGAGAAAGAGCTGTTCGCCCTCCCCTGTGCTTACTCAGGGCTTGATATCTGCTTCATCGGAAAAGCTGATAAGGTGCAGCAGGCTGCCAAAGAAGCGGAAGAAGAACTGATGGAACTGCTGGGCGACACGGATTTTGAAACCTATGCCGCCGCCCGGGGAGAACGGGGAGAACTGACTGATCCTCAGGTTTACGACATCGTGCTGTATGTGATCCAGGAACTGCAGGACGAAGGTGCGGTGCACTGCCACTGTCCCGAAGGAGAAGGGGAATATGTGGTAGATATTCTTGCCGACATGATCCGGGTGACCTGTAAGAACTGTGCTGCCTCCGTGGAGATCCCCACCGGCAGTCTGACCGCCGCCCGGGACTTTCTGGAAACCTGTGACCGGCTGGATCTGACTTAATCAGGTAAGAGGTAAGAAATAAGTCAATGATGATCAACTAAACTTTCAAAAAACGAAAACTATGTAGGGCGGGATGCCCACATCCCGCCGACGAACATTTTGCAAATGGCGTATTTCTGTACGTGATTCATACAATTTTGTTCTCAAAACCATTTGTTTTTTCACAGGAAGTGGTTGAATACCATACTATACGACGGCGGGATGTAGGCATCCCGCCCTACCGTTGGTACAGCCAACAGAAGTGGAGTTAATCATCGTTTGCATAAGAAATACCCGGTTATACCGGAAGAAAGAAACGGCCTGTACAGTACGGGTCGTTTTTTGTCCCCACGATACCTCTTACTTCTGACATCTTATCTCTTACATCCCATTCACCCCTCCCCTTGCGTCTGCATATTCTGGTAACAGAGCGGCAGAAGAAACGCTCTCCGTCGGGAGATCCTGACGGCCGGGATGCTTCGCGCATCTGCGCGTAAAAAGAAAGGGTAAAAATATGGGATGCTTCTGCAATATTTTTGAAAACAACGAATGGATCTGGATCCTGATTCTTCTGCTGATCCTGTTCTGTTCCTGCTGCCACTGAAAACACCTGTCATACAAAAGAACGGTTATCCTCTTTCGGGGATAGCCGTTCTTTGGCTTATCAGACCGTGAGTATACCTGCAGCCACCGAAAAAACCAGAAGCACCAGTACATACAGCAGCAGAAACCGCTTCCGGAATATGGTGCCGATGGCGGCAAGGGATGTGATCCGGGTGGCAGGGCCTACTGTCAGAAACGCCAGTGCACTGCCTCGGGAAAGTCCTTTGCTCATCAGAGAAGCGATCATGGGAATGGTACCGCCGCCGCAGGCATATATGGGAATTCCGGCAGCCGCCGCCAGCAGAATTCCTGCGGGAGATGTGGTATCCACCTGTCCGAACAGCAGATCCATGGGCAGCAGATCCACAAAGGCCGCAATGCCGATACCGATGCACATCATCTTCCCCACAAACAGCAGATTCTTTCCGCTGTCCCGCAGGTACTGCTTTCCGTCAAAAACTTTTTTCGGCCGGTTCAGAATTTCTTCTTCCGAAACCCGTCCGGCAGCAACCGCTTTCCGCACTACAAAACCGTGAGGCAGAAGGAAGGTCAGACCCCCGCACAGCATGGAGAACAGAAATACACAAAGCAGTCTGAGCAGTGCCATGGACCAGCCCAGTCCCCCCACCGTCATCACAAACAGCTGGGGATTCATCATGGAAGACGCCGCCAGAAAGGCGATCAGCGGTGCCAGCGCCACTCCGCCGTGGTACAGCGTAATCAGCACCGGTACCGTTCCATATGTACACAGGGGCGAAAGAATCCCCAGAACCGCGGCACTGAGTACGGATATCCCCCGGTACTTTTTTGTGAACCGGAAGATCAGCTTTGTCCAGGAGGTGTATTTCAGAAGTTCCCCCAGCAGTGTTCCCAGTATTACATAGGGAAACAGCTCCGTGAAGTATTCCAGTATGCCGCTGACCAGATCCCAGAGCACGGAGCGGAAAAAGATGGGATCCGAGAAGGCAGAAAACCATGCGGCAAGTTCACCGAAAAAACGGGTCATAGGGATCAGTACCGGATGGGAATCAGTTCGATTCCTTCATCCTTGCCCAGATTCCGGCTGTACTGCTTGTCGGCGGCATTGTTCCAGTGTTCGTGAACACCCAGACTGCCTACCGGATTGCCGTAGCCATCCTGATAAACGGTTCCGGAGGGAGCACAGTCGGCAAGAGCCGCTTCCACAAGTGAGTTGTCAGCAGTATGACCGTCCGGCAGAACACTGTCCCATTTGGTGTCGCCAACCGCTTCGGCTGCTGCTTTTTCCGCCAGCAGGAAATCCAGCACCACGGAGTCAATGGCCACGGGATCCTGAGAAGCAAAGAAGGAGCACGGCCAGCCGGCGCCCGCTTTTGTTCCGTCTCCGAAAGGAGCAGAAAGCCATTTTTCATCCAAAGTCAGACTGGAACCCTGGGTCAGTGTGGCAGCCAGTGCATCACACAGATACAGGAAAGTCTTGCCGCCGGCATCCGCATTGGAGGTCAGATCCACCAGGACACTGTAGGTACCCATATCCCGTTTCGGTAGATCCCAGAGTTCTGTGGGGGTTCCGAAATAATCCAGCGCCGCCACATAGTGATGGATACCGGAATAGGACGGGGGACCTGTACGGAAGTGCTTGGGGAAGACAAAGGTGCCGTCGTCTTTGGCATGAGCGGGCATTACCGTTCCGAAATGGTTCTTGGCACTGGCAGTAAATCCGGCCAGCGTATGTCCGCGCAGGTTGAACAGGTTGATCATGTAGGTGGCTTCCGTAACACATTCCGGCCAGAATGTGGGATTGACCGTTGCATACCCGTCATAATCCGGCCAGTTGTCTTCGGAAAAATCATGAGACCAGCGGATGGGCTTGGCAGTGTCCGCTTCCACATCGTCATTGAAGCCGCCGAACCGGATCCCATCCAGCTGTCCGCCGCTGAGCAGAAGCTGAATATAGGTAGGAATGTTTCTGGAAGGGTCAATAAGCGTGATGTCTTCCGGTGCCACGCCGAATTCCACCAGCAGCTTCAGCAGCGTCAGCATTGTAACGGGGGCAGGGTAATATCCACCGATGCTTTTATTATCCGCATCTCCGTTGCCTGTTACATTCATGTTGGCTTTGATGACGATTTTTTCCCCGGCAGTATATCCCTTTTCCTCGCCGGTTTTCCGTTTGTTGAAATCCCGGAACAGGGCGTCAAGAGCATCATTGATGTTCTCTTTCCCGGCCAGCTGGCAAAGAGAATCCGTCAGCATCTGCCGCACAATATCTTCATCGTAATTTTTTCGGAGCCACCAGTAGCCGCTGCCGTTCCAGTCAAAGACTTCCGGATGGTGTGCCCAGGTAACTCTGCCGGGATGTACACCAATTCCTGTACCTGCAGGCAGGGTATATTCCGGCATAACCGGTTCCGGCTCTGTTTCCGCTTCGGTTTCTGTTTCGGTTGTATCTTCCTTTACAGGTTCAGCTGCAGTTTGTTCTTCAGTGGTGGGTAGTGTATTTGGTTCTTCTGTATTTCCCCGGCAGGCTGTCAGCGGCAGCAGCAGTACGCCGGCAAGCAGCAGGGCAAGCAGTCGTCTCACTTCAGTCAAATCTCCTTCCGGTATAGGATTGTTCTGTTTGTCTGACTATATCATAACAAAGATGCTGTCGGAAATCAATCGTTTTCAAAAGAAAAAACAAAAATTCAGTCTGTCCGAAACAACAGAAAAACGGCCTGCAAAGCTGCATAGCCGTTTTCATGTTTTATCAGAGAATTACTTTTCCACAACGATGGTCTTGATTTCAAAGGGATGGAATTCCAGTGCGATCCTGCCGTCAACAACGGGGATTTCCACACCGTCTTCTTCCAGCAGATTGGTCACGGTTACACGCTTGGCACCGGGGATTTCCACCGTGCAGCCGGTCTGGTTCCGTTCGCATTCGTACAGACGGAGAACAAAAGCATCGGAATCTTCCGCAGCTTTCACTGCTTCACAGATTACATTGGGCGCAGATACGGTAAACAGAGGTGCGATATCCAGAACACCGTTCACTGCCACAGGCTTGTAGTTCAGCTCATAAGCCGGGTATACAACATTTTCAGCCGCGAATGCACCGATGTGGGGCAGCAGGGAATAGGTCATATAGTGTACGCCGTTGTCGGAGATGGGGTCGGGACGGTAGCAGCCCTTCTGCAGAGTCAGGCGCATATCGGATTCTTCTACGGAGATGCCGTACTTGCAGTCATTCAGCACAGCCACGCCGTACCGGGATTCGGAAATATCGGACCAGCGGTGGTTGCACACTTCAAACTTGGCGGCTTCCAGAGAGGTGTTCCGGGTGGTGGGACGTTCCACGTGACCGAACTGAATTTCGTTCTTCATGAAGGCAGTCCGTACATTTACGTCGAAACCGGCCTTCAGCAGAGCGTGATGTTCGTTCCAGTCCAGCTTCATTTCGTAGTCGATTCTGGGATCGTCTGCGTAGAATACGGTGTCCACAACAGCAGTGGAAGTTCCCGACAGTCTGTAGGAAGTACGGACACGGTATTCCACAGCACCATCAGCCACTACTTCACGGGAAAGCATATCGGTTACGGCAAAGAGCTTGCGGAAGATATCGTCTTCGATTTCCCAGTTGTCGTAGTCGGTGCACAGGTTTTCGCCGAACCACAGGGTACCGAGAGCGGCGCCGGAAGCCTTCTTTACCTGTCTGTTCACACGCTTGTCGATCAGGGAGGAGATGTAGCCGGCTTCGTCAAAGGTTACGGTGTAGATGGGAGTTTCCAGCACATTGCCGCAGGCCTTGAACGCACTTTCACAGGGAGCAGATTCTCCGGCGGTCAGGGATACGGCAGCCATAGCGGGAATCGCAGCAGCTACAGCAGTCTTGGGTTTTCCGTCTGCGTCGGTGTAACTCTGGGTCTTCACACCCGCAAAGGACAGCTCACCGTCCAGTATGGTCACACCGGTGCGGTCAAAGGACAGGGGATTGTACAGAGATATGGTACCGCCCTGTTCCTTTGCCAGAGAAGCAGCACAGTCTGCGGTAATATCGTTCACATCGGCGATCAGCTTCTGCATTTCCGGGAAGGCAATTTCGTATACCTTGGGAATGCTGGTGCCGGGCAGAATGTCGTGGAACTGGTTCTTCAGGACGATCTTGTAGAATTCGTCACGGACATACCGGTCGGTCTTGCCGGAGAGCACGCCGAACAGTTCCATGTTCCGCAGGGCAATTTCTGCCAGACGGTTGTTCTTCTTCACATCGTGCATCTGGGTCAGGGTACCGCGGTGGTATTCCAGGTACAGTTCTCCGTCGTACAGAGGCAGTCTGTCGCGCCGTTCTTCCAGTCTCTGCATATACGCGGAAACGGTAGTAGGTTCGATGGTGGGCATACCGTCCAGGTCACGTACACGCTTCATGTATTCCAGCATGCCGTAGGTGGGGCCGCCGCCGCCGTCGCCGTAACCGTAGGCAACCAGCCGGCTGTCGTTGGAATGCTTGTCGCGGATTTCCCCTACCGCACCGTTCAGGGTGGGTACATCGGGGATCAGATGCATCCGGTTCAGGTGAGTCATGACTTCGGTACCGTCAATACCACGCCAGATAAAGGTATCAGCCGGGAAAGTGTTCAGGTCGCTCCAGGACATCTTGGTGGTGTAGAAATATTTTACACCCGCCCCCTGCATGATCTGGGGAATGGCGCCGTTGTAGCCGAAGGTATCGGGCAGCCAGAATGCATCGGAACGGTAGCCCAGATACTTCTGGGTGAATCGCTGACCGTACAGGAACTGACGTACCATGGATTCGCCGCCGGTTACGTTGCAGTCACATTCAACCCATACGCCGCCGTTGGGTTCGTAGCGGCCTTCGGCAACCTTCTGCTTAATGCCTTCGAAAATATCGGGATAATATTCCCGCATCCAGTCCAGATGGAGTGCGGAGGACTGAATGAAGGTGTAGTCGGGATACAGCTCCATCAGGTTCAGAGCTTCAGCATAGGTTCTGGCGCACTTGCGGATGGTTTCGGACACGGGCCAGAGCCATGCGGTGTCCATGTGGGAATGACCGATCAGACCGATGTAGCCTCTGGAACGGTCGCCGCCGGGATGCTTTTCCAGTGCGGGTGCCAGAATGGGAATGATCTTTTCCGCACAGGCACGCAGTTCGTCTTCGGTGGCATAGGCAACGTCCTGAATCAGGTGGGGGAAAGCGTCCATCAGGCATTCATGGGCTTTGATGGCGGTAAAGTTGTTTTCCGGCAGACGGGCAATCTGCAGAACGGTGGACAAATCAAAGCAGAAATCACGGAAGGTTTCGTCCAGGATGCACAGACGGATGCCGTGATAGGTCTTGGTGAAGTTATTCTGTGCCCGGTCCTGACCGTAGGAACTGTAGGGAGAACAGCCCAGACAGTCGTGGCCTGCGTAGCATTCAAAGTCCAGGGTAAAAGTCTCGCCGGCCCTGGCGCAGCCGGATACAAACATGGCGGAGTGCATGCCGCCAAGGAAATTGTTCTTGGAGTTGATAATCCCTGCGGGTTTGCCGTCACGGTAGCAGAGGATTTCCACGGCATCCGCATCGGGGATGACACAGAAAATCTTGCCGTCAGCACAGTCCGGCACGGTTACTTCCGTGTGGAGCCAGATGTTGCCGTATTCATTTCCCCAGTGAGCACCGGGATCGATGGGGTTCATGCAGGAAGGGCAGGGAGGCAGACGCAGATGTTCATCGGTTGCAAAGGCCAGAACGGTATCTGCACGGCCGATGGTACGGAAAATATGCGCTGCATACCGTTCCAGAACATTGTCGTATTTCCGGTAGGTACGCTGGATATAAGGAGTATGGTTCATCATAGCGCTGATCCTTTCTTGTCGGTATATGTTTTCGTTCCTATTATAACAGAGATGCAGTATGTTGTCAATCGGGAGTTTGCGGCGGAAAATAACCTTGCAAAGAAAAGTAAAAACTCCCCCGAAAACGATTGACAACGGCGGGGGAGTGTGCTATAATAACAGAGTATTATTTTACCTTACCGGAGGTTCATCTCATGGAACATATCAAGACTCTGAAGACCCGTAACCTGTGCAAGAGCGTAAAGAAGGGTGGCTGCGGCGAATGCCAGACCTCCTGCCAGTCCGCCTGCAAGACCAGCTGCGGTATCGCCAACCAGAAGTGCGAAAACAAGACCGCAAAGGAATCCAAGTAATTCCGGAAATGTCGCCCGAAAACGGCGGCATTTTTTCATCATAAACAGAATCAAGGGGAAAAATCATGATCCATCAATATAAACTGGGCGGGTACAACATTGTACTGGACATCTGCTCCGGTGCTGTACACGTGGTGGACGATGTGGCATACGATATCATTGCCATGTTTGAGGAAAACAGCAGGGAAGCTGTTCTGGCCGCCATGTATGAAAAATATGCCGGAAAAGACGGTATTACTGCTGCGGATATCGAAGAATGTTATGCCCAGATCGAAGAACTGCGGGATAACGAAGAACTGTTTGCGCCGGATACCTTTGAAGAAATGGCCGGCTATCTGAAGGAAAAAACTGCCGGTGTGGTCAAGGCGCTTTGTCTCCATATCGCACACACCTGTAACCTGAACTGTTCTTACTGCTTCGCAAGCCAGGGGAAGTACCACGGCGAACGGGCAGTTATGTCCTATGAAGTGGGTAAACAGGCGCTGGATTTCCTGGTAGCCAATTCCGGTACCCGCCATAATCTGGAAGTGGACTTTTTCGGCGGCGAACCGCTGATGAACTTCGATGTGGTCAAGCAGCTGGTGGCTTATGCCAGAGAACTGGAAAAAACCTATGACAAGAACTTCCGCTTCACCCTGACCACCAACGGTGTGCTGATTGACGATGATGTGATCGATTTCGCCAACCGGGAAATGAGCAATGTGGTGCTGTCTCTGGACGGCCGTAAGGAGGTACACGACCGGTTCCGGGTGGATTATAGCGGCAAGGGCAGCTGGGAAAAGATCGTTCCCAAGTTCCAGAAGCTGGTGAAATCCAGAGAAGGTCTGCCGGATAAGACTTACTATATGCGCGGTACCTTCACCCATGCCAACCCCGATTTCCTAGCTGACATCAAAACCATGCTGGATCTGGGCTTTACCGAACTGAGCATGGAACCGGTTGTCTGTGCCGCGGGTGATCCTTCCGAACTGACGCCCGAGGATATCGCCATCGTCATGGAACAGTACGAACAGCTGGCAGAACTGATGATTGAACGGGACAAGGAAGGCCGTCCCTTCACTTTCTATCACTATATGATCGATCTGCAGGGTGGGCCCTGTATTTACAAGCGGATTTCCGGCTGCGGTTCCGGTACGGAATACATGGCGGTGACCCCCTGGGGGGATCTGTACCCCTGTCATCAGTTTGTGGGCGATGAAAAGTATCTGCTTGGCAATGTGTTTGACGGTGTGAAGAATACCGGGATTCAGGAAGAATTCCTGTCCTGCAATGTATACGCCCGTCCCGAATGCAGAGACTGCTGGGCACGCCTGTACTGCTCCGGGGGATGCGCTGCCAATGCATACCACGCCACCGGTTCCGTCAAGGGAATCTACAAGCCCGGCTGTGATCTGTTCCGCAAGCGTATGGAATGCGCCATCCTGGTGGCAGTTACCAGGGAATTTGCAGAGGATGCCGAGGGTTCTGACTGTGCTTCCTGCAGTGACTGTGATGACTGCAGCGACTGCACCTCCTGCGTATGAATACCCCTATCTGTGATTTTGTAAATACATACAGGGAAAAAGAAACCCTGCGGCTTCATATGCCGGGACACAAGGGGAAAAAGCTGCTGGGCATGGAAGGGCTGGATCTGACCGAGATTGCCGGTGCGGACAGCCTGTACGAGGCGGAAGGCATCATAAAAGAAAGCGAAGGAAACGCATCACGGCTGTTCGGCTGTCCTACGTTCTATTCCACCGAAGGTTCTTCCCACTGCATCCGTGCCATGCTGTATCTGGCCTGCCTGCAGGCAAAGGCATCGGGTAGAAAACCGGTGATTGCCGCCGGACGGAACGCCCATAAGACTTTTCTGACTGCTTCTGTTCTGCTGGATTTTGATCCGGTCTGGCTTACCCCCGAAAAGCCCGATTCCTACCTGTCCTGTCTGCTGACGCCGGCGGAAGTGGAACGGGTTCTGGACGAATATCCGGTGACAGCGGTATACCTGACCAGCCCTGATTATCTGGGAAACACCGCGGATATCGCCGGGATTGCCGCCGTGTGCCATGCCCATGGTGCCCTGCTGCTGGTGGACAATGCCCACGGGGCGTACCTGCATTTTCTGCCGGAACCGGTGCATCCCATGGATCTGGGAGCGGATCTGTGCTGTGATTCTGCCCACAAGACCCTGCCTGCCCTGACCGGTGCCGCCTATCTGCATATAGCACAGAATGCCGATCCGTTTTTTACAGGAGAGGCCAAAAACGCTCTGTCTCTGTTTGGCTCCACCAGCCCCTCTTACCTGATTCTGCAGTCTCTGGACGCGGTAAACGGTTATCTGGCGGACGGATACCGGGAAAAATTGGCGGGTTTTGTCCGACTGACGGAGGAATGCCGGGAAAGGCTGACGGCGCAGGGATATACTTTCTGCGGAAATGAACCTTTGAAGCTGACGGTCGCCGCAAAGCCTTACGGATACCGCGGCACGGAGCTGGCGGATCTTCTGCGGGAGAAGAACATGGAATGCGAGTTTGCCGATCCGGATTTTCTGGTGGCTATGGTGACGCCGGAAACCGGTGCGGACGGGCTGACAAGACTGACAGAGGCACTGCTGTCTGTTCCACGGAGAACGCCTGCTGCGGAAATGCCGCCCCGGTTCAGTCTGCCGGAGAGAGTCTTATCTCCCAGAGAAGCCGCTTTTTCGCCCGGAGAAACGCTGCCTGCGGAAGCCTGCAGGGGACGGGTACTGGCGGCGGTAACGGTTGGCTGTCCTCCGGCTGTGCCTATTGTGGTCTGCGGCGAACGGATTGACGATGACGCCATTGCCGCATTCCGGTATTACGGTATCGAAACCTGTACAGTGATCAAGTAAACATAAGACCTTCTGCCCAAAAAGCAGGAGGTTTTTTTGTGCAGAAATCCGGTTTTGGGAAAGATTTTAGGGAAAACCGGATGGCGGTTGTCCTATACAGTGAAACCAAAAAATACCAGGGAGGTTTGTTATGCGGAAACTGTTATGGATACTGGCGGGTGTATGTCTGCTTGCGTCAGGCTGCGGAAAAACGGAAGTTGAGGATCCGAACCGGCTGACCCATGTATACGCTCCTGTTGTGGAAAGTCAGGACGAACGGCTGAACGCTTCCAGCGGCATCTGGCCGGTGGGGGAGGGATATGGGTATGTGTATAACTATGACAACCGGAAAAGCGGAGAGGCATGGGAACACGGTCTGCAGATGGTGATAACGGACGGGAAAGGGAATGTTCTGTCCGATCAGGCGGTGGATGGGGTGGCATATCCCCATTTCATTAACGACTTTGCCGTAGGAGACAACGGTGTGTACGTTTTTTATCCCGGGTCTGAAAAGTATGCTTATGTGATAGCGCGGCTCGGATGGGACGGCTCCGTCACGGAAATGCCTGTCAGTGACTGGAAACCCGGCAGCGCAAACACCAATATTCCGGAAGCGCTGACCATGGAATCGGATATTCCGCTGACGGAAACGGAAGACGGCGTTGCCGTGGTCTGGGGAAAACGATGTGTCCTGCTGGATGAAAATCTGACAGCGGTGGGTGAGATAGAATTGCCCGGGCAGGGAGACATGGTGTTTGCCGAAGACGATTGCCTGTGGATCACCTATAAAACCAAAGAGGGACGGGCGCTTGGCAGGGCGGAGGAGGGTGTGTTTACAGAAATCTGTGCTCTGCCGGAACGGTTTCAGGATCCCATCCAGGTGAACTGGCGGCCGGTGATCGCCTGTGAAGACGGCTGGCTGTACGGATGGGATTCGGCAGGGATTTTCCGGTGGCAGTTCACAGAGGAGACAGAGGAACCGGTGTATGAGGAGATTCTCTCCTTTCAGAATTCCGCCATTCCCGGTGTAAAAGTCCGTGCCGTACAGCGGATTCCCGGAAAAACACCGTTTTATTCGGTGCGGTATGCCAGAGGAAACGGTTCTTTCCAGAAGACTGCTCTGTACGAACCGGCGCCGGATCTGGATCTGTCGGAGCTGACGGTGCTGAATCTGGTGTGCTCGGGATGGAACTTTGATCTGTCGGAGATGGTGATCGAGTTCAACCGCACCCACCGGGACGCCAGAATTCAGATGGTGGAATACGATGACTACCAGAAAATGCAGCTGGATCTGGACAACGGACTGGTGACGGCAGATCTGCTTTACAATATCACATGGAATCCTATGGATCTGCTGCCGCTGATGACCGGGGAAGTGAAGCCGGAGGATATCGCCCCCTGCGTGCTGAACCAGTTCGGACAAGACGGAGCACTGTATGAAATATCTCCGAATATTACATTTTCTGCCCTGTACGGCAGACAGGATCAGGTTGCTTCCCTTGCCGGCTGGACGCTGGAAGAATTTCTGGATTATGCCGATAGTCTGCAGGCGGGAGAATATCTGATTGAGGATGTGGGGCAGACCTACTCGTACTTTGCACTGTTTGACGGCAGAGCATACGAACCGTTTATCCGTGACGGCAAGGCATCTTTTACCGATCCGCTGTACATCCGGTATCTCACATGGCTGTCCACCGTTCCCGTGGAGGGACAGAAGTACATGGATCACGGTTCCAGCAATGTGGGTGCACTACTGGCCGGGGAGATCACGGAAGATCAGGTCGTGGTGGAAACCGGTGGGGAGAATCTGTATTATAACGGAAAAATCAAGTTTGACAGCAGCTCGTTCACTTCACTGCAGCGGATGATGCGCCTGTACCACACCTTCGGCACGGATGAAATCGCCTTTGTCGGGTATCCTACCCAGTCCGGAAACGGTGTCAGCGTGGGTTGGAGCGGTGTCTACTGTATTCCCCAGACCTGCCGGGATCCCGGGCTGGCGTGGGAATTCATCGAAAGCCTGCTGCTTGCCGCTGCAGAGCTGCCGGAAACGGATCATCAGATTGGTGACCTGAACTTCACTACACTGGCAAAGCCGTATTACGATTATCTGGAATCCATGCGTGGATGGGGCAGCTTCCGGGCATATGATAACAGCGTCGGGAACAGTGGCTGGAATCTGGAACTGGATGAAAACGGTACTCGGCTGGGGATGCCCGGTTCCCTCTTTGAAGTGAACGATCGGACAATAGAGAACCTCCGCTGGCTGTACGAAAACGCAGGCAGTCCCGGCGGATACCCGTGGGAAATCCGGGATATTGCCTACGAAGAAGAATCCCGCTATCTTGCCGGTGCCATCACAGCAGAGGAATGCGCGGACATTGTCCAGAGCCGGGTGAGTATTTATCTGGCGGAGCATTCGTGAATGTTTGGGCAGAATCTATTGTAATCCTGCGGGAAAACGGATATAATGAATTTACAGACTGTCTCCATGGGAGGAGAAACATGAAAAAATTATGGCTTTTGCCGGTACTGATCCTTTGTCTTGCCGGATGCGGAAAAGAGACAGACCCCGGTGTGCTGACGGGACTGTGGTCGCCTGTATTTGAGGACTGTGTGCCGGAAGAGGTTGTGCAGACCGGTGCGCTGTATCCGGCAGGGGACGGGTACCGGATGGCGGTGTATGCTTCCAACGATATTTACTACCGGGGCGAGAGCGGGTTTATGCAGGAGGAAAAGGTGGAATCCACCACCCTGCTTACTCTGGATGCGGCAGGTTCCGTAACGGATACGATCCCTCTGACCCGGCATGGATTTTGGGGAACTCTGCCGGATGCGGTGGGGGAGAGGGGACTATACTACTTCGCGTGGGCAGAAAACAGAATTCTCCATACCGACTGGGAAGACAATCTGCTTGACGAAGGGGATACATCCTCCTTTGCCGCCGGGACAGAGCCGGTGCGCGGCACGAAAGTGCATCTGCAGGAAACGGAAAGCGGACTTGTGATGATTGCGGAGAAAACGGCGGCATGGTTTGATACGGAACTGAACCTGATTTCTGCATTCCCTCTGCCGGAGGAGACTATTGCTGTCTCCATGTGGGCGGAAGAGGATACGGTGTGGTACCTGAACCAGACCCATCCGCAGCTGAACGATCTGGTACTGTGCAAAATCGAGAACGGTACGGTCTCAGAGAAAACCTGGACGGTACCGGCAGCGGTGGCCGGATGGAATACAGTGGATATAAACCCGATTCTGGAGTATGACGACGGGTATCTCTACAGCTGGAATCCCTCCGTGGGCGTGTTCCGGTGGAAGGCTGAACATAAGCTGAAGGAGGACGAGCAGCCGGAGATTGAAGTGGTTTTCTCCTTTACGGATTCCGGGGTGATGGGAACGCAGGTGGCCAATGTGACCATTCTGCCGGACGGGAACATAGCTCTGCAGCTTGCCAAAGGGCCGAAATCTCCCTATTTCCTGAAATGGAATGCCGATCCCTACAATGGTTCTGTGGGGGTACAGATGAGCCTGTATACACCTGCCCCCGACCGGGATCTGTCAGAATGCACCGTACTGACCCTGGCCTGCCGGAGCGGGAATGCCGCCATGGAAGAAGCCGTGCTGGCATTCAACCGCAGTCACACGGACGCCTATATCCGGATCGTTTCCTATGAACAATACGAGCATCCGTCCGAATGGATCCGGGAAGGCACCAGCCGGTTTGATCTGGATCTGGAAACAGGCCTTCTGAAAGCGGATATTCTGGTGAACCGGACGCTGGATCCCATCGACCTGTATCCGCTGATGACCGGTACCATCCGGCCGGAAGAAATTGCCGGGTGCATCCGGAATACCTATGAAACGGACGGAAAGCTGACCTCTATTGCCGCGGAATACAGTCTGCACGCTCTGGTGGGAAAGACAGAGGAGCTGGGCGGCAGGACAAGCTGGACGCTGACGGAGTTTCTGGATTTTGCCGAAGGACTTGAGGAGGGGGAATATCTGATCGAGGAGGTTGGGAAGGACAATTACGAGAAAATTCTGTTCAGAGACACCATGTTTGCCCATTTTATCCGGGACGGGAAGGCCTGTTTTGACGATCCGCTGTATGTCCGGTACCTGACATGGATGAAAAGCCTGCCTGCGAAGGGAAAGAAGCTCATGTCCGACAGCGCGAATCTGAAACATGCCGTCATTGCCGGAGAATACTCGCCGGAGGAGCTGGAATGGACAGAGCTGGAAGGGGTGGAAGAAAACCTGTACCACAGCGGTGCCATCAAGCTGATTTCCTATGAACTGCAGGGTACCCGGACGGCAAACATCGGCAGTCTCTATGCGGTGCTGGAGCTGTGCTGTCTGATGGGTACCACCGACCTGACCTTTATCGGGTATCCGACCACTGATGATTCCGGCGTGCAGGCGGCATATACCGGAACAGTGTATTCCATCCCATCCACCTGTCAGGATCCTGCGCTGGCCTGGTCGTTTATCGAAAGTATCCTTATGCAGGCAGCACCGGAAGTGCCCGAGGGGGAAATGGATGTGTGGGATCTGACGGAAAACTTTACCACATGGACGCCGCCCACAGAGGCATATCTGGAAGCCATGAAAGGCGTGGGAATGTACATAGACTACGAAAGGAATGCATACAGTGTGGGCCGGGATCTGGATCTGTCGGACAGAGGGCCGGGTGCTTACGCCGAACTGGACGATACAGTGCTGACCATGATCCGCGGTATGATCAGCCAGGGCGGAACCAAAACCGGCAGAAATGCTCCGGAGGAAATCACGGCCATTGTACATGAAGAACAGTCCCGCTATCTTGCCGGTGCCATCACAGCAGAGGAATGCGCGGACATTGTCCAGAGCCGGGTGAGTATTTATCTGGCGGAGCATTCGTAAATGAGAATCGGGAGCGGGAAGCTGCTCCTTATTCTTTTTTTGTAGAATGTTTTTTGTAAAAGAACTTGACAAGCGTAAGATTCTATGTTATACTGTTGACAAACAGAGAATATATAGGAGGCCGTAATGAAACCGATCCGAATCCTGCTTGTCTGCCTTGCCTGTATGCTGCTTTTTTCCTGCGGAAAAGAAAAAGAACCGGCCGTGATGACGGGCATTTATACTGCTGTGGCGGAAAATATGCTGCCGCAGAAGAATACCAGACGTCTTTCCGATGTGGTTCCCTATGGGGACGGGTATGCGTTTCTGGCGTACCGGGGGCCGGACATGAATGCGGAAGATCCGTTATCCACGACAGGAAACACGATCTTTCATACCGATGGGGACGGCAGTGTGATCCGGGAGATTTCCGTTTCCATGGCAGAACGGGCACAGGATCCAAGCAGGCTTTTTGTCTGGGAGGGCGGTGTGATCGGCTGTCCTTTGGACACGGACGGATATCACCTGACAGCCTTCGACTGGGAGGGAAACCGGATTGCGGATATTCTGATAAAAGAAGTGATCGGTTCGGACAGAATTCCGGATCATCTGGCAATCGTGGCGCATGAGGACGGTTTTGTGCTGCAGTACGGGAAGAAAT
Source organism: Oscillospiraceae bacterium (assembly GCA_015064285.1). GTDB lineage: Bacteria > Bacillota > Clostridia > Oscillospirales > CAG-272 > UMGS1696. The sequence goes on from SVSN01000009.1 coordinate 51,881, forward strand.
GTCTGTATCTGGATGCCGGTCTGCAGAAAACCGGAGAAACGGAGCTGCCCGGAAACGGCTGGTATCTGTTTGCGGACGGAGATGCACTCTGGACCGTGTACCGGGAAGGGGAAAAAATGCGTCTGGGGAAGCTTGCGGAAAATGCGGTGACGGAAAGCTATGATCTGCCCCTGCGATTCCAGATGGTTTCGGAATACGAAGACAAAGCAGTCGCCGGGGTACGGGAGGGGTATGTGTACGGCCGGGATCTCTACGGTCTGTACCGCTGGCAGATTCAGAAAGATCCGGAAGCCCCGGTAACGGATGTGATGTCCTATGTCAATTCCGCTGTGGCCGGGGAATATGTTCGTGGTCTTTCTCTGCTGCCGGAGAACCGTCTGGCAGTGGCCAGGGGGGATACCGACACATTCGATTATATACTGACACTGTACGAGCCCGCCCCGGACAGAGATCTGTCACAGGTGACCTATGTGAATCTGGTCTGCTATAACCCGGAATACAATCTGACCTCCGCTGTAATCGAATACAACAAAACCCACCCGGATGTGATTGTCACGGTGGATGACTATACCCGGTTCAACAATGCGGAAAATATGACCGCCGGGTACGACAGGCTCGTTATGGATCTGACCAACCGGCTGGTGGATGCGGATATCGTTTTTCTGAACCAGCTTTCGGATGTGGGAGAATGTCTGGATCTGTATCAGTTCATGACCGGGGAAATTCAGCCGGAGGATCTGTTCGGCTGTATTGAGAGAACCTTCGGCCAGGACGGCAAACTCTATGGTATTCCGGCACAGTTTCAGCTGAATACCATCGCAGGCCGGGCGGATGTTCTGGGGAATATGACCCACTGGGATATGGAAGCCTTTCTGGATTTTGCAGAATCCCTTGGCGAGGGAGAATACCTGATGGAGGAAATCAGCCGGGATAATTACGAATTCAATCTGTTCGGGCAGTACCACTATCGCTCCTTCCTGCCGGACAATACTGCTGCCTATGACACACCGCTGTACAGCCGGTATCTGGCGTTTCTGAATACCCTCCCTGCCGCGCCCCAGAAGTATTTCCAGAGGGGTACCAATATGAATGCGGTCATGGCCGGGGAAGCGCACGCAGCGGAGGAAGGTGTGGCCGGAGAAAACCTGTACTACACCGGAGACATCAAGCTGGTTTCGGCACAGATCCGCAGCCTACGGTACCTGCTGGGACTGTATGATACACTGGGAACAACGGAAGTGACCCATGTGGGGTACCCGAACCATACAGAGGGCAGTGTAGGCGTAAGCTATGACTATGGGCTGTACGCCATTCCGCTCCACTCCCGGCATCCGGAGCTGGCATGGGACTTTATCGAATACCGGCTCCTGCAGGAAGCGGAACCGAGAGAATACCGGCATGCTTTTGAACGATGCGATGTCTGGTTCTTTCCTCTGAAGGAAGCCTACATGGCCACGGTACAGGATCTGATCGGCTGGGAGATGTTCTGTTTCCATAATGGTTCCTCCGTGCTGGAAGAAGATATCCAGCCGGACGAAAAAGGAAGATACCTTGGAGAACCGGGGACGCTGATTTCCATTACGGCAGACATGGCAGAGGAACTGGAGACACTGCTGGACAGTGCCGGGATCCCGGGCTGCGGCGATATGTGGCGGGGAACTCCTTACGACCTGCGTGCTATCATCCTTGAGGAAGAAGCGCGGTATCTTGCCAGTGCCATTACGGCAGGGCAGTGTGCGGACAATATCCAGTCCCGTGTGTCCATCTGGCTGGCAGAGCATGAATAAAACAAAAAATACCGTTTTCCATCCGGAAGTGTACCGGGGAAAACGGTATTTTTCTGTATATTCAATAAGGCAGCTCCCGCCTGCCTTCCATGAAATCCAGTACAGCCTGTATTTCCGCCGGATCTTCCATGGGGCAGGGCTGCCAGAGTTCATCATAACAATAGCAGGGGATGATTTCGGATGTGTGTTTTGTCACTTCTCCTTCGGTGACTTCCAGTGTGAGCCGGTAAACAATGGTGACGTTTTCGCAGTTACGGCTGCCGCCGAAAAGGAAGTTGCCAAGGGAATAGACAATCTCCGCACCGTTGTAGATTTCCCGGGGCTGCAGAACGTGGGGATGGTTGCCCAGCACCAGATCCGCACCGGCATCCACCATAGCCCGGCAGGCGGCAATTTTCCAGTCTTCCGGTTCGTGAACCCGTTCCGTTCCGCCGTGAAAATACACAATCTGGTAATCCGTTTCCGTGACGGCGCTTTCCAGCCATTCCAGAATCCCGGTCAGGTAATAATTGCTGTACAGGGAACAGCAGAGCAGTCCCACACGGAATCCGTCTTTTTCCAGAACCACCCATTCTTTTTCCCCGACCGGCGTGACACCGGCGTTTTCCAGTGCCGCGATGGTGTCGGTATACCCCACCCAGCCGAAATCCAGCGCATGATTGTTGGCCATGGAAACGATTTCCACACTGCCTGCCGGATAAATCTGCGCGTTTTCCGTACCGGAACAGTACCAGTATGCGGGTGTATAGTCCTTAACGGCCATTTCTTTTACTTCATCGATGAATACATTCTCACCGTTTGCCACCGTCCAGTCGTCAGAGGCGAAGATTTCCTGCATCCGGCTGAAGTAATAATCCGGTTCTGTGGATGCGGCAAACCCGTTGAAGGTGCCATAGATTCCAAGGGAATATTCGGATGCCAGCATTACGTCACCCACAAAGGACATGGTGACAGTGGACAGCGGCGCGTCTTCTATGGGAATGGAAGCCAGACATGGATCTGCAGAGCTGACGGACAGCACGGGTGCGGTCTGTATATGGGGCCAGAAACCGCTCTGACAGCCGCTGCAGCCAAGCAGACAGCAGAGCAGTACTGCCGCAACATGTTTATGCATCCTGTCATCCCGCCTTTCCGTCAATGGTAATACAGAGATATTTTACCATAGGAGAGCGATAAAGTCAATATTCACAAAAAAGATATCCGCAGCAATATCACCCGGACAGAAAAACAGCATGGACTCCGTGAAAGCTCATGAAAACCCATGCTGTGTATTGTGTAAACTGTCAATGTGCGGTTGGTTGCGGAATCAGCCCGGTTCGCCGGCTTCCCATCTTCTGCGGACTTCATCGAATACCGATTCGTCGATTTCGCCGTCGCCCCACAGGTTGTTGGGAATCAGCTGGTCTCCTGCAATGTGGGGGAAGGAGCAGCGGGTATCGTTTCTCCATGCATCTCTTTCTTCCTTGTTCCGCAGGTTCGGGATTTTGATGGGCTTGTTGCCTTCCGCAATGGAGATGTACCCAAGTGTACCGGGGATGCACATATCCACAGCGTCATACACATTGATAGCCCGTTCTCTTGCCACGGGATCTCCCAGAATGGAGCGTACGAAATAGTGGGTGGTGAAGTAGTCCCCACCGCCGTGACCGGAGTTTTCCGTACCGGCAATGATAGCGCTGGGATGGTAGTTTTCATGCTTGCCCTGTCCGTTGTGTCCGGGGCCTTCTTCCATGTACACGCCGATGGTGCCGTCGCCCATATCCTGCAGAGCGCCCAGATCTCCGTTCAGCTGGTAGTTGGAGCCGCGGTAGTGCTTGATGCCGAAGTGGAGGCTCTTCATGAATGCACCGTTGCTCAGGGTGATCACTTCCATACCCAGTGTGCCGGAACCGGTACCCAGATTCCGCATGAAGGGCATATTGGGGGTTTCATACCCGGTTACCTGTACGGGACGGAGCCCGGTCATGTACAGGATGGGGCCAATGGAGTGGGTGCAGTAGAAGGTGGAGGACATGGTGTTCCGCCAGTGGTTTCTTTCCCCGTAGGTGATCTGAGGCCAGATGGAGGAGCAGTCGTGGAGGTATTCACCTTCCGCATACATCAGCTCGCCAATGTCACCCCGGCGGTACCGCTGCCGCATTTCCCAGCGAACGGGGGTGTAGCAGTAGTTTTCCGCATAGGTGTAGGTAACGCCGGTTCTTTCCACCGCTTCAATCAGTTCCACCGCTTCCTTCATGGTGGAGCAGGTCAGACATTCGGTCATGATGTGTCTGCCGCTTTCCATCAGCCGGATACCGAAGGGAACGTGTTCGTTGGCATAGTTGGCCAGCACCACCGCGTCCATGTCGTGGTTGAAGAAATCGTCAAAGCGTTCGTAGTAGGTGATATTGGTCAGTCCAGCTGCTTCTGCTTCTCTGCGGCAGTTGTCCAGCAGAGGCTTGTATTTATCGCATACGGCAACCAGTTCCGCCATGGGGTCACCGATGATTTCGTGTACCATGGTCATGCCCCGGCCTGCGCCGAATACGCCGATCCGTACCTTTTTCATAGTCATAAATCCTTTCTGTTGTTTATTCCATCATCACAAACCGGTTGTCTTCCAGTCTGTAAAGCCGTACATGGGTGTGATATCCCGCGTCCGTGTGCCCGTCATGGGAAACGGCGAAATACCCGTTGCCGAAGGAACAAATTCCGGTAGAGCCGTAACCGAAGGGAAGACCGGAGATGCCTGTGGATGCTTCCAGAGAAAGGGTCAGTCTTTCTTCATCCAGTCCGGCCAGCTTCTGCAGAACGGCAGGCTTGTGTCCGTCGATGACAAACATGGGCGGGTTGGGATATTTTTCTTTACTGCCGGGGTACACACAGGCGAAAATATTGCCGGTGTAGGCATCATATTCCAGATTCTGAATGCCCCAGTTGGTGTTTCCGGTGAAGACAAAATACTTTGCTTCCGGTGCGTCCGGGCCGTTTGTGTGCATTTTTTCCTGGGAGAGGGGTTTTGCATAGGCATCCAGCGAAGCCAGCGGATAGGACAGGATCACCTGATGATCGTTGTCGTTCCGGTTTACATCGTTGTAAATCCCGTATGCCACCAGCACATGATCCGCCGGTCCGTCCGTACCGGGAACAGGAGCGATGGTCAGCCCGTCAATGCCGCTGCAGCCGTACCGGTGGAGCACTTCCGCACCGTCTGCCATGACGGCGGCGTGATAGTCTTCCACCACTTCCCGCAGATAGACAGCGGTCATGACACCATCGGATACTGCATCCATGTCAGGACGATCCAGTTTTTCACAGTCGATGACAGCAATATAGAAGGCGTCTTCAATGCTTTCCTGCCCGTTGGCGCGGAGAATCCCCCGTCCGATGGCGTCGTTTTTGTATTCCAGAGAGCCGTAAACTTTATTGTCCGTTTGGCTGTACGCAATGCATCCCAGGTGGCCGAGAAGACCATACGCACTGCCGATCAGATTTCCGTCAAGGTCGGTTTTGATGATGGCCGTGGTGAAGGAATAGTACACAAAGCCCCGGGCCGTATCTACGGCGATTCCCTGACAGTGCCCGGTTTTATAAGAACCGGAGAAAATATTTTTCGGAAAGGTAAATTCCATGGTGTGCTCCTTTCAGGACAGGATCAGGATTACAGGATCCAGAACACCGGCAGGTGTATCCAGTGTCAGAATGCTGTTATTTTCTGTAAAGTCGATTTCCTTGAAGGAACCGTCCGGCTGCAGCTTTTCGATTTTTGTCACCGGTCTGTCCGCTGCCAGTGTCAGTGCACCAATGGGATCCAGTCCGATGTTGAATACCGCACAGAACAGACGACCGTCTTCCATATCCGCAGCTTTGAGATACACTTCCGCATCTTCCGGATAATATACCGGCAGCTCTCCCGCCATGCGCATCATATCCGCAAGCTGCTGCTTTCTGGAGTAGTTCAGGAAACTGAAGGCTTCCACCAGATTGTAATTGGTTCTGGGTGTGCCGCAGAAGGTGAATGCCGTGCCGCCGTTTTGATTCTTATAAATGGTGGAGCCGGGGAAAAGCCGCTGCTTCTGTACACCATCTACTGTATGGTAAACCGTGGAGTTTTCCACAACATCCGCAGACAGGGGGACCAGTTCTTTATATCCGACCTGTACGTTTGCGGGATTGTTCCGGAAGGGTAGGATTTCTTTGCTGGGCTGAGCACCTGTCCATTCCCGTACATCCACACCGATGGCATCGCTGAAGCCTCTGGCGATCAGCCGTGCTGCCGCATCGCAAGACAGGAATACAGGCCCGGCAAGCATTCTGGCAATGGTTCCGTCTTCAAAAGCACCGTCCGCTTCCCCTTCCAGACAGACAACGCCGCCCGGTCTGGGAGAGAAATACATGGGCAGGCCCATCCGTTCCAGTACACAGTCCGCCCATCCGTTGAGACCGCTGTTGTTCTTACGGTAATCGAAGCAGGGCGTGTCCGAGGTGGGAATCCGGCAGCCGCGCCAGGTCAGGGAGGGCAGCAGCTCCGCTATGGTTCTGTAAAAACCGGCGTGATTGCCAAGCACCCGGCGATAGGCAAGTCCGCTTTCCGGTTCAAAGGCAGAAAGACGGGTGATCCAGTGTTTTGCGCCTTTTGCTCCTTCCAGCAGGGTGCCGGTGAAGTGGGTGTGGAGAGACATGGCACCGGTGCTGTACCGGTTCTGAGGACAGGTATCCGTTTCCGCCAGAATTACATCCACCTTGCCTTCCAGCTTGGCAATGGACTGTGCCGCCCGGAGGAATACATTGCTGAAGAACCGTGCGCCGGCAGGGGTGTAGTTTCCGTTGTTGATCCGCACCACGGTGGGATTGCCTTTTCCTGCCATAATTTCCGCGATTTCCACAGCGCATTCCACATTGTTGCCCACGCAGCACATGGTGCCGGGGATAGCCGGGTTTACGGAGTCAATACCGGCACGCATCCGTCTGGCACAGTCGATCAGCGCCTCCTTCTGGATCCGGATCATAATCTCGTTGTACCGGTCGCCTTCCGCATCGTTTCTGCGCAGCTGACGGTTCAGATCTTCTCTTGTGAAATCTGTCCCGGCGAGTTTATTGAATCTTTCAACATGGAGAGGACAGCCGCAGCCGTTTCCTTCTCTGTGGGACATAAGCCGGAAGTCATCGTCCAGCATGATGGTGTCCGGTTCATGGGCGGCGATTACGGCAAAAACGTGTTCAATATAATCCCGGAATCCCGGATCCATAGGGCAGACGATCTGGGACTGATGACCGTTGTGAAGTGCGGTAAAGGGCTGGAAGGGGAACATTTCGCTCAGCACCCATCCATGACCTATGGTAGCCTGTACCAGAACCCCACAGCCCAGTCCCATTTCCCGGAGTCTGTTCCGGAACCGGTCAAATTTGGCACAGAGTACGCCCACTTTGTCTACCGGGGGATTGCCTTCCGGCACCAGTGTCATCATAAACAGGGCACAGGTAGCCGTTCCGTTTTCGTACTGGTAACGGATATCCTGGCAGATTTCCTCCAGGTGCTCCGTATCCAGCGGCATGATTGTATACAGCTGCAGATCCATGGGAATTTCCTCCTTGATGTATGGTTTAACGGATCAGATACCTTCTTCGATCCAGCCGTTTTTCGTTAGTCTGACAAGGCTCTTTACGCCGCAGGCACGGGCCAGTTCCACCGATTCGGCATAGTGGCAGTCCAGATAGCGGGCGTCATGACAGTCAGAGTTGAGCACAAACTTTCCGCCGTGCTCGTGAATGTAGCGGATGGCAAAGTCCGCCGGATAGGGATCCTTCCGATACCCTCTGGCAATGGCACCGGTGTTGATCTCAAAGATCGGACATACTTCCAGTACGGCAGCCACGGATTCCAGCAGCACCTTCCGGTAAACGGGATCGGTTTCGTCTACAAAATTGTACTTGACCGCCAGATCAAAGTGGCCAATGAAGTCCGGTCTGTGGTCGATGGCGCACTGTACGCTGTCCTGCAGGTACTTTACCGCCATGGTGTTGTAGTCGCCGCCGAAGTACTTTTCCGTCATGGTGATCATGCCTTCGGGATTGGAGTCCACCGGATGATACAGCCCGTCGTCGGTACGGATATAGTGAACGGAACCGATAAGATAATCATATTTTTCCGTAGGAATATCAGAATACCCGTCAAGCTCCAGACCCAGCAGAATCTCGATCTGATCCTTATATTTTTCCCGCAGCTCCAGAATGGTCTGCCGGTAGGTGGGAATCTGCTCCTTTTTCATACAGTAGGACAGGTCAAATGCCGTGTAGCTGTGGTCGGAGAAGCCCAAGGAAGCAAAGCCTTTTTCGATGGCGGAGAGTACCTGCTCTTCCATGGTGGAGCGTCCGTCGGAGAAGGTGGAGTGGGTATGTAAACTGGTGTATCGCATGATTTACCTCTTGATATAATCAAAAATATCGGAAAGAAGATGCAGTTTTCCGTTATGGAGAGAATCCGGTACTTCACCGAAGCCGTAGGAAGCCCAGAGAAAATCGATTCCGGCTTTTTCAGCGGCACGGGCATCCCAAAGGGTGTCACCCACATAAACGGGATTTTTGTACCCCTGTCTGTCTGCAAGAATGCGGATGTTTTCCCATTTTTCCTTATGGGTGTCACCGGTGCAGATGTGATCCCGGAACAGAGGGCCAAAGCCATGATAACTGAGAAAAGCTTCAATATATCCGGCCTGACAGTTGGATATAATCCCGAGGGGATAATCTTTTGCCAGCGCTTCCAGCGTTTCCGGGACGGTATCGAAGATCTTTCCGCCTTCCCGGGACAGAAGCAGATTTTCCATTTCGCAGGCTTCCATCATCAGCGCGTACCCTTTTTCATACGGCAGTTCGGGAAAGAGGATTTCTGCCAGCTCTTCGTTTGTACGTCCCATGTAGCCCTGTACGGTGTCCAGATCCACGGTTCTGTGGATTTCCGGATGGTTTGCCAGCACACCGGGCCAGATTTTTGCGGTCACATGGGTGGCGTCCCAGAGGGTTCCGTCCAGGTCGAACAGGATGGCATCCCAGGTCATGTTGTGCCTCCTTTGCGGGGGATTCTTTTGGGTATAGTATACACCAAAGTGCTGCCGGATGCAAGAGGAAAAGAACAATGCATACAGAAAAAGCCAGTCCGGAGACTGACTTTGTTCTTTTGTTGGTGCCGTGGTTATTCTGCCAGTGCAGCAAGCAGACTGCCGAAGACATCCGCAATGACCCGGGCGGTTTCGGGACCGCAGGAGTTGGTTTCTTCGTAGTGGTTTTCCCCGGTGGGGTCTTCGGTTTTTTCCACGTAGGGCATGGTTTCGTTCAGCAGGAAATCGGACGGGGGTACAATGTAGCCAAGCTCATCGTTGCAAAGTCCGATAATCAGCAGATTTTCCACACCGTATTCCGCCGCAATGTCCTTAAGGGGCGTGGGGTTTTCCCCTTCGGTGCCGTAGTAGTGATATTCCTTGCCGGATACCAGTTCCGGGAAGATTTCACCGGGCATCATCACGATATGCAGTTCTCCCAGCCGCAGAATCGACATTTCCGTCCGCACCATATAACCGGTGGAGCTTTCGCCTTCAATCACTTCGTTCCCCAGAATGCCCAGGAATTTCAGATACATATACATGGGGTTGTCCATGGGGGCGGTGAACAGGGTACGTGCCAGAGACAGTTCAGCCGGGATTACCGTTTCGTTTTCCGGACGGATAGACAGGGCATAACGGGCCATTTCAAGCCCGGTCAGCTCCATGTTTTCCATGGCATCAAAATAACCGTCTGTGAGAATGTTGGTGTACATAAGGCCGCCGATGGCACCGGGCAGGAACATGGCAGGATCACCGGTACGCATTTCCACAACATCGCACATGAGACCGGGGAAGTCACGGCTCAGCATGGTGTTGTCACCGCGCATGGATTCCGCATGGGCGCCGTAGAACAGCAGTCTGGCACCGTTTCCGCCGTCAGCTGCCGCAAAACGGAGCTGATACAGATTGGGGTCGTATACCTGCGGATCCCGGGAGTCGTAAATCATGCCTTCTGTTTCGATTTTTCCAAAGCGCAGTTCACCCTGCCGACGGTTGGCAACTGCCAGTTCTGCTGCTTTTACAGCTGCTTCTGTCAGGGCTTCCATGTAATCGTCATTTTTGCCTTCCACAGCCAGCGGGCCCCACAGCCCCAGAGAGTCCGCAGAAGCGTGAGAGTGGGTCGCAAATACATTCACGGAAATACAGCCGGTTTCGCTGCACAGGGTAAACAGTCTGTCGCGGATGCCGTCAACGGTGGTCTTGGACAGACCCACGCAGTCAATCCCGATCAGCAGAACGCCGCCTGCCCCCGCATCCATCCAGATGGCACGGGCTTCGGAATAGTCGGGATCTTCCGGCATATCTTTCCAGTTTTGGCCGTTCTGGTAGGTCGCTATAAACCGACGGTCCATATAGCCGGATGCGTACCAGCCGCTGTTGTACCCGGCTATGTACAGATCCGTGCCGTCTTCGTGCCCTTCGGCAACAATGGGCTGTACACCGAATCCGAAGGTCCATGTGCCTTCCCCATCACGCTCGTTATAGGTGTGATATACTTCCATTTCTGCCTCCGCAATATCGCCGGTACAGCCGTTGAGCATGGACAACAGCATGATGGCAGCAATCGCAAAAGAAATCATTCGCCGCATACTGTACCTCCTCAGAACAGTCCCGCCTGCACCATAGGCAGCAGAGACAGCATTACCCGGTCAAAGCGGAGATCGTTTACTTCCGTGAACCAGATCGTCACAAGCGTCAGGGGCAGAAACAGTACCACGCCCAGTATGCAGACCAGCACAATCCGGCCGGTCTTTTTCTTCGGTTTCGGCTCTTCGCCGGGGAGATCCCGGTTTTTTCTGCGTCCGGCCAGAAACAGAATGGCCAGTCCGCAGAGAATAAAGCAGGCAACTCCCGTGCATTCCAGCGGCAGATTCAGTTCAGCATCCTTCAGCTGACCGAAAATTTCGGAAAGCATGTCAGCCGTACCGGAATCCAGCCCAAGGGCCGGTGCCAGGGAAACGAGAAAGCTTCCCAGACTCCGCAGAAACCATACGGAGGCCATACCCACCAATATGGTGAGAATCGCACCGGACAGAATCAGCGTGGCTATGTATCGCAGTGATCGTATGTGCATTTATCAATACCTCGCATTGATTATTATTTATATCAGAATACCATAATCACCTGAAAAAGTCAACAGATTTCGCCTCAAAAACAGAAAACCGCAGTGTGTACCGCGGTTTTTGACTTGTATTAGGGTTTATTTGTGATACAGCCTTTTGGTGCCGTAGACCGGTTCGCAGGTCATATGAATGCCCAGTTTCCGATACGTGTCCGCATCCACCTGAGAGAGAATCACGCTGGAATGGGCTTCGCATCCCGCAAGACGGGGCAGCATCTCAAAAGCACGTCTGGCGTTTTCTTCGCTGGAAGCGCAGATGGAAAGGGCGATCAGCGTTTCATCCGCGTGGAGACGGGGATTGCTGCAGGCCAGATTCCGGGTTTTCAGCTGACAGATGGGTTCCAGAATGGTGGGGGAGATCAGATGCACTTCGTCCGGAATGCCCGCCAGCGTTTTCAGCGCATTCAGCAGAGCGGCGGAAGAAGCACCCAGCAGATCGGAGGTCTTGCCGGTGACAACGGTGTTTTCGTCCAGGGCAATGGCAGCGCAGGGACCATCGGTGGCGGCGGCTCTGTCCAGGGCAACCTTCACCGGTGTACGCAGATCGGTGGTGATCTTGGCCCGGTTCATCAGCAGCTCCATCTTGTAGATGATATCGTCCCCGGTCTTGCCTTCCGCCCGCTTGACCTGACAGTCGTAATACCGGCGGATGATTTCCATATTGGCCGCTTCTCTGACCGCTTCGTCATCGTAGATGCAGTAACCGGCCATATTGACGCCCATATCGGTGGGAGACTTATAGGGACAGTCGCCGTAAATTCCGTCAAACAGCTGACGCAGTACAGGGAAAATTTCCACGTCCCGGTTGTAGTTGACTGTAGTCTGGCCGTAGGCTTCCAGATGGAAGGGGTCGATCATGTTCACATCGGACAGATCCACCGTGGCGGCTTCGTAGGCGATGTTTACCGGATGGGAGAGGGACAGGTTCCAGATGGGGAAGGTTTCAAACTTGGCATATCCGGATTTCTGTCCGCGGATGCTGTCCTGATACAGCTGGGACAGACAGGTTGCCATCTTGCCGGAGCCGGGGCCGGGGGCTGTGATGACCACCAGTTCTCGCTGGGTTTCGATATAGTCGTTCTTCCCGTATCCGTCCGGAGAGAGGATCAGCTTCAGATTGGTGGGATAGCCGGGAATCACATAGTGCTTGAACACACGGATTCCCAGATTCTGCAGCCGGGCGATGAAAGCGTCTGCGCCTGCCTGACCGGCATACTGGGTGATGACCACACTGCCCACATACAGTCCCCGTTCCCGGAAGGCGTCAATGAGCCGCAGGGTGTCCATATCGTAGGTAATGCCCAGATCCCCCCGGATTTTGTTCTGTTCAATGGAGGGCGCGGAGACTACAATAACGATTTCCGCCTGTTCCCGGAGCTGCATCAGCATATTGATCTTGCTGTCGGGCTTGAAACCGGGCAGAACACGGGAGGCATGGTAATCGTCAAAAAGCTTACCGCCGAATTCCAGATACAGCTTCCCGCCGAAGTGGGAGATCCGCTCCAGAATCTTTTCTGTTTGCAGTGCGTTATACTTGTCGTTGTCAAAACCTTGCTTAAACATGCATACCTCGTTACAAACTTCACTAAAAAATCAATCCTTAATATTATATACCACGTTTCGGCAAAGTGCAAGGTGTACGGACGAAAAAACAGAGAAAATTTCCGCCAAAAAATAAGCTGTATTTTGGCAGAAAAATTAACGGAACCAAAAAAGACTGCGGAACCGGTGGATTCTGCAGTCTTACGGGAATCTATTTACGGTAGATACCTGTCTCAGAGTGTATGCGTGGTACGGCGGATGACTTCCTCCTGCATGGTGGGGGAGAGACGGGTGAAATAGTCGCTGTAGCCGCCGATGCGTACTACCAGATCCCGGTAGTTTTCGGGATGAAGACGGGCGTCTTCCAGGATCCGGTTGTCGGTGACATTGATCTGGATCTCAAAACCGCCTCTGTCCAGATATGTGCCGATCAGTGTGGAAAGCATATCGGTACTGTGTTCCCCGAGAAGAGAAGCGGAAAATTTCATGTTGACCGCAATACCGCCGATGAACCGGGTGTGATCCCAGCAGGTAGAGGACAGCAGCGAGGTAGTCGGGCCTTCCATTTCCCGTCCCTGTGCGGGGCCGGAACCGTCGCCAAGAGGGAATCCGGCCAGCCGTCCGTCGGGTGTGGCGCCGGTCACCTGTCCGAAACGGTCATGCATTACCCAGCAGAACAGAGAAGGAATCAGCCGTCCGCTGGAGAAAGGTACTGTGAAGTTTTCACAGGCATCCGCAATCCAGGAGGAAAGGTTATTCACATACCATTCCGGATTTCCTTCGGCAATACCGTTGTTGCCGTAGCCGGGCAGTTCCCGGATTCTGGCGTACAGAGCCGGATGGGAGGAAAAATTGTCCTGCAGCGCCGCCTTGTATTCGTCCAGCGTGACAAAACCTTCTTCAAATACCAGTTTCCGGATGGCAGCAAGTCCGTCCGCCGCATTGGCAAGTCCTACGAAGGAGGGCATGATCCAGTTGTACCGTGCGCCGCCTTCTTCAATATCCGTACCGGTTTCCAGACAGTCCTTGACCAGACAGGAAAGGAACGGATCCGGACAGTAACGCGCACGTTCATACCGGCACAGAATCTGATAATTGCTGTCGTTTCTGATTTTTTGCAGAATGTGATCTTTATATGCCTTGTACAGGGCATTCATGTCGGTGAAATCATCGCTGTTCAGAACCGCTACCAGTTCGCCAGGCAGATTTGTATAAGGACTGGCTACCCAGACATTGGAGGAAGAGCAGGGGGTAATTTCTACACAGGTGGAGTGTATGTAGGAACAGGCTTCCTCCGGGGTGAGACCGTAGTACCGCAGTCCGGCGGCAATTACATCATCATTGAAAATGGCAGGATGAGAATGTCCTTCCGCCAGAATGGCGCAGGCGAGATCCAAGTCACCCTTAGGCGTGTCGGAACAGTGACAGAGCCCAAGGGAAGGGTATACCAGACGGTTGTGCCGGATGGCGTTCATGCACATTCTGGTGATGGGATTGGAGACCGGTGTTCCGTCAGGGGCACGACCGCCTACCATAAAGCCGGAGGAAAGACCGCTCGGAACCCGGCGGTTGATCTGGATACACAGGCAGTCGATGAGGGTCTGGGCGAAATCATCACACAGCACCCCGGCTTCCACATCTGCTTTGTAATAGGGATACAGATACCGGTCCGGTCTGCCCAGCTGATACTGGAGCATGGAAGGACGCAGCGGTTTGACGGACATGGCGAATGTCACAAACGCTGTGGACTGTACCGCTTCATAGAAAGAAGAAGCAGGATACTTCGGAACCTTCCGGCAGATGGCGGCAATGGTTTCGTATTCTGCTTTCTGTGCCGGATCTGTTTCCGCAGCTGCCAGTTCCTCTGCCTTTTGGGCATACCGTTCGCTGAACCGCTCCAGCGCATCCATACAGATTCTGCAGGAACGGTACCAGTCGGCTTTTTTAACCGTGAGAGGGTCTCCGGCTGGCAGTGCGGCAATCTTCTGATCAATCATGGCTTTGATACCGGTGGTACCCATGGTCAGAAGCCGGTCATAGTCAAAGGCCATATGGGAATCCTGTCCCACGGGAACGTGCTGTTCGCCCATGGCATACCGGCTGATCAGCGCCCACTCGGCACGTTCTTCTTCCGTCAGCAGCTCTTCTGAAGGACGTCCCACGATCAGTTCGCCCGGGGCGATGGCAACACCCCATTTTTCAAATGCATCGGCAAGAGACAGAGCAAAGCGGCAGTAGGAGCTGACTTCTCCCCGTCGTGCGATATAGGCTTTCTGAAAGTGATAATAAAATGGTGTGTAATCAATTCTCGGTTCCAGGGCATCCAGCCGAAGGGATTCGATACGGTTCTTGTCGTACATGATAACCTCTCTGGAAATGAATTTTCATTATGGTTAGAATAACATGTTTTTGTGCCTGTGTCAAGAAAATCCTGTATTTCTGTTCAGAGAAAAAACGACCTGCCCGGAAGAGCAGATCGTTTGGTGTTTTTCTGTCGGAATCAATACCGGTTGTCGTAGATACGGGTGGACTTCTTTTCGCTTCTGGGCAGTTCCCCGATGGCTACGGCCTTGGGCTCGATCAGCAGGCCGATTTTGGTCTTGAATACGGAGCGGACAACTTCTTCCATGGCATCCTTGCTGGCGCCTTCGTTGATTTCGAAGAACAGGGTCATGATGTCCTTGCCGTTCATGTGGTCGATCATGACCTGATATTCACTGCTGACACCGTTTACATCCCGCAGTACGTCTTCGATCTGGCCGGGATAGATGTTGACGCCCTTGACCTTGACCATGTCGTCGCTGCGGCCGATGATCCGGTCAATCCGGGGGAAGCGCAGACCGCAGGAGCAGGGTTCGGTAACGATTCTGGACAGGTCATGGGTACGGTAGCGGATCAGGGGAGCGCCCTGTTTCTTCAGGGTAGTGATGACGATTTCGCCGATTTCCCCGTCGGGCAGGGTTTCGCCGGTCTTGGGATCGATGATTTCCAGATAGATATAGTCATCCCAGTAGTGCATGGGTTCGTCCTTGGCGCAGTTGATACCGATGCCGGGACCGTAGATTTCGGTCAGACCGTAGATATCATACAGTTCCACACCCAGTTCGTCGGAGATCCGCTGACGCATCTTGTCACCCCACCGTTCGGATCCGATGACACCCTTGCGCAGCTTGATCTGGTCTCTGATGCCTCTCTTTTCGATTTCTTCCGCCAGCAGCAGAGCATAAGAGGAAGTGGCACAGAGTACGGTGGAACCCATGTCCACCATCATTTTCAGCTGCTTGTCGGTGTTGCCGGGACCCATGGGGATGGCCATGGCGCCAAGACGTTCACAGCCCAGCTGGAAACCGATACCGGCCGTCCACAGACCGTACCCGGGGGTGATGTGGATCCGGTCACGGCTGGTGATGCCGGCCACTTCATAGCAGCGGGCAAACATGGTGGTCCAGTCTTCCACGTCCTGCTTGGTATAGGGGATGATGATGGGGGTGCCGGTTGTACCGGAGGAAGAGTGTATCCGTACGATTTCGGAATCCGGTACAGCCTGATTGCCCAGGGGGTATACGTCCCGCAGTTCGCTCTTTTCCGTGAAAGGCAGGGCTTCGAAGGCTTCCGGTGTGGTCAGATCTTCCGGATTTACGTGTGCCAGTTTATCTTTGTAAAGAGGGGTGCCGAATTCCTGCAGTGTGCGGATCCGGTCTTTTACCAGAGAAAGCTGTGTGTCGTTGATTTTCATGTTGTGCTCCCATCTGCCGCCCATCTGCGGCTGTATAAATAGTATACATCCGGGTCCGGCTGCATACAAAAACAGCCTTTGCCCCGTTCTATAGGGACAAAAGCTGTAAAAACTTCTGCGATACCACCCTATTTCGCCACAAAAAAGTGACGCACTCTGCGGTGTACCCACGATACACCTGCCGGGATCACGGTCGGCTGCCGGCGCTCCTACTCTCCAACAGCGGATTTCAGTTTGCCCTCGTAAGTCCATTCACCGGGTCTGCTGCCGCCGCAATTCCACCCTCTGCAGCTCTCTTTGGGAAGCGAATGACCGGATACTACTCTTACTCATCGGTTTTATTCGGATATGGGTTATTATAGCACCTTACGGAAGGATTGTCAAGGGGACGCTGTAAAAAACAGAATGGGCAAACTGCCCGAAAATCCGGATGGATTCACAGCAGTCTGCCCAATACATTGTGTTTTCCCGACTTATACGGAAGCCGCACCCATTTCCAGCGCCTGCAGATTCATGGCCTGGAACTTCGGTGCCAGCGTGGTTTCCACGATATGCCGGATGTCGTCTACGGTCATGCCGATTACATCTGCCCGGGCAGCCGCCCCCAGCAGTGCGATGTTCAGCACCTTTGCGGAACCGCATTTTTCGATCAGCCCTTCGCCGTCCACCACGATCAGCCGTACAGACTGGCGTGCCAGATAGTCCAGCATCACCTGTCCGTCATAGTCGGTTTTGGCAAGCGCATCCGTGACGGGCTTTACAGCTGTGTTGGATACGACCACCGTACCGCCGTCCTTCAGATAGGTCAGATTCCGTACCGCTTCCGCTGCTTCAAAAGCCAGAATCACATCTGCCTGTCCCCGGGAGATCAGCGGGGAGTGACAGTCATCCCCGATACGCACATGGCTGACCACCGAACCGCCTCTCTGAGCCATGCCGATGGTTTCCGCCGTATGTACGGTTTCGCCCCGTTCCATGGCGGATTTTGCCAGAATCTTGGAGGCCAGAACCGTGCCCTGACCGCCAACACCGCATAAAAGAATATTTTTCATCTTAATTTTCCTCCTTTACGCGGATCGCTCCGGTGGGACATACATAGGTACACAGTCCGCAGCTGTAGCACAGACTGGAATCAATCTTTACCTTTTTGCCGCCGTCCTTGATCAGCCCGGGGCAGCCCAGCTCTCTGAGACATTTCCGGCAGCCGATGCAGGCTTCGGTGTCCACATGATACATCTTGTCGGGACGGAACAGGGCAATGCAGGGAGAGCGGAAGATGATGGCGGATACACCGGGCAGATCAGCCGCATGTTTCGCAGCTGCCACAGCCGCATCCAGATCCAGCGGATCCACAGTGGCGATTTCCGTGATGCCGATGCCCCGGAGTGTGCCTTCGATGTCGATTTTTTCCGCCACCTCACCCATGGCGGTTTTGCCTGTGTTGGGGTTGGGCTGGTGACCGGTCATGGCGGTGGTGGAGTTATCCAGAATCACGGCAACCATATGGGCGTCGTTGTATACGGCGTTGACCAGATTGGGCAGACCTGTGTGGAAGAAGGTGGAGTCCCCGGTGAAGGAGAAGCATACGGTGTCCGGTTCCACTCGGCCGATGCCCTGCGCGATGGTGATGCCGGCACCCATGCAGAGACAGGTATCCGTCATATCCAGAGGCATGGCGTTGCCCAGGGTATAACAGCCGATATCACCGCAGAATACAGCTTTGCGCCCTTTCATGGCCTGCTTGACCGCATAGAAGGAAGCCCTGTGGGGACAGCCTGCGCACAGTACCGGAGGGCGGACAGGCAGAGCGGGGGGTTCTTCTCTGACGGTACCGGCAGGCAGGGGCAGATCCAGATAGGCTGCCAGGATTGCCAGAATCCCGTCCACGGAATTTTCACCGGCAGAAGGTATGGTGCCGTCTTCCTTGCCCAGAATTTCCACGGGCAGATGCTTTTTGCCGGCCAGATGCACCAGCGCCCGTTCGATCACGGGATCCAGTTCTTCCAGTACCAGCACTTCATCAACTGCGGTCAGCATTTCTTCCGCCAGCTCATTCGGGAAGGGGAAGGGTGTACCGATTTTCAGCACCGGCACATCATCCCCCAGAATCGACAGGGCTTCCATGACATAGGCATAGCTGACACCGCCTGCGGCAACGGCTTTCCGGCCGCTTCCTTTGATATATGTATTTCCGGCATAGACGGACAGTTCTGCCGTCATGTTCCGGTTCCGTTCTTCGATCCGCTTATGTGCCGCGTTGGCAAGGCGGGGGAAGATCACCCATTTGGGGTCTTTTACAAAGCCTTCGGGGATATTCTCATACCGTTCTTCCGGAATTTCCATGGAGGCGTACCCGTGACATACTCTGGTGGTGGGGCGGAGCAGTACGGGGGTACCGTATTTTTCGGAAAGCTCGAAAGCGTCCTTGGCCATCTGATAGGCTTCTTCCGGAGTGGAGGGGTCAAATACCGGCAGCTTGGAGAACATGGCAAAGGTACGGGTGTCCTGTTCGGTCTGGGAGGAGATGGGGCCCGGATCGTCTGCCACCAGAATCACCATGCCGCCCTTGACGCCCACATAAGACAGAGACATCAGCGGGTCAGAGGCCACATTCAGTCCCACCTGCTTCATGGTCACCATCACGCGGGCACCTGCGTAAGCGGCACCTGCACCTACTTCCATGGCGGTTTTTTCATTGACGGACCACTCCACGTACACCGCACCGGTTCCGTCTTCCTTTTTCGGATTGTGTTTAACGATATTTTCCAGCACTTCCGTGGAGGGTGTGCCCGGATAGCCTGTGACTACCTGAACACCGGCAGCGATGGCGCCAAGTGCAATGGCTTCATTGCCCATGACAAACTTTTTGCTCATGGTTTTCTTCCTTTCCGTTGGGGGTCAATACCTGTATTTTATATAATAGTACATTATACAGCATCCTGCGTGGTTTTGCAAGCGTTTTTATGGAATCCGGGAGAGTATCTGACCGGCTGCGGCTATCATTCTCCGGTGGTGATATCTGTGACAGTCAGGGTTTCGTCTGCCACCGTGAACGAGACCGTATATCCGCCGAAGGGCATACAGTACACTCGGCTCGGATCGTTCTGGTACGCCGGGCGGGGATCCTGAGCCAGAGCGGAAAGAAGTCCCTCATGCTTTTCCGGGGGAATCCGTTCCAGCAGAATTTCCGGACAGTCCACCGTCAGCGGCGTTTCCGTCAGGGCGAATCCGCAGCTGGCTTCCGGATGGGCATCTGTGTAGGGCAGATAGGGCTTGATATCAAAAACCGGTGTACCGTTCATCAGATCCGCACCCCGTACGTGGAGCACGGCGCCTTTCGGAGTATCCCACTCGATACGGACAAGCTCCACGGAGGACAGACCTATTGGATTCGGACGGAAGGGAGAACGGGTGGCAAATACGCCCATGCGGGTATTTCCTCCCAGTTTCGGCGGACGCACCGTGGGATTCCAGCTGCCGCTTCTGCCTGCGGTAGTCTGTACATTTTCGGAGAATTGCCAGAGCAGCCAGAGATGGGAGTACATTTCCAGACCACGGAGCGCATCGGGATTGCGGTATTCCGGTTCAAAAATAATGATCGATTCCACCGATGCCAGACCGCTCTGCCGGGGAATTCCGAATTTGCCGGAATAGTCGTTGTAAATGCGGGCAATGCTTCTGCATGTCAATTCTGCCATACTGTGTAGTTCCTCCGATGTGTTTTTTGCCGTATACTGTCCAGTGAACCTGTGTATTTTGACTTCAGTATACCACACTATTTCCAAAAACGCAACCGGATGGGGTAAATTTCAATTACCCTTATCTTGATTTTGATGTATAAAAAATGGTAATAACAGGCAAAACAGGAAAAAAAGAGGGAAAAAATCCGGCGTCTTGTTGGAAAACACGCAAACAAACAAAAAAAATCTGGCTTTTTTATAAAAAATCCTTATTTTCCTATTGAAAAAATACAAAAAGTCATGTAAAATATAGTATAGTATATACAA
>SVSN01000088.1 GCA_015064285.1 Oscillospiraceae bacterium
CTGAACCATGGACGGAATCTATGGGTTTCTTCGTTGATTTCGAAAAGTTCCCCGAAACATCCCTGAGAAGAAGCAGCCTGCCGTACACAGGTCATTGCACGTTCCGGTTCGTGCAGTCGTGCGTAGGCAATTCCTTTCCAGGCGGCAAACCAGGCGGAGACGCCGCTGCCCACTGCGTACATATTGCCGTAGGTTCCTTCGAATTTCTGATAATCTTCTATTGCACTCTGCTGCAGAGGATTATTTTCCTCCATAATATGATAGGGGAACATCCCGCCGAATACACCGATGCTTCTCTGTTCGCCGCAAAGCGGGTGGGGGAGATAACGTTCGCCGTTGTTCGGCAGACTGTCATAAAGCTCTGCTGCGATCGTTTCGCATTCTTCAATGTATTGAGGATCATATCCCAGGATCCTGCCTGCCCTGGCTGTAAGCTGCAGGGTGTAGATAACACCGCAGGTTGTCATATACGCATTCCGGACTGCCGTTCCCAGCCGTTCCCAGTCCGTACAGGGACCTACGATTGTTTTTCCGCCTTCCACACGGAATATCATGTACCGGCGATAGAATTCTGTGCAGGGCAGCATGATCGGCCAGGCGATTTCACGCAGGTATTCTTCGTCTTTTGTATAGGCATAATATTCCCAGGCGCCTACCGTTACATTGGCCATATGGAAAACATGATCGACCCATGCAGCCGGAGTTGATGCTTCTTCACCCGTTTCTACAGTGATCCAGGGGTATCGTGCGGCTGTATCCGTTACACGTTGTCTGGCGGTCGGCAGCACCTGGTTACGGAAACGTGGAACCCGCCCGGCCAGCTCCATGTGATTACCTGTCAGCAGACCAATATAGGCAAAATATTCGTCATATCTAAAATTAGAGAAAGAAAATACGCGGATTTATTTTGTATAGGAAATTTACAGATGGAATAATCCGGTTGTGCTCCAGACGGGAAAAGAGGGACATATTATAACACTGTGCATGCTGCTGAAGATCTGAGGAATGACTGTCTCCTTCCACGCAATTGTAAATCAACCGACGAAAAATGACCGCCCAAACACGTCTGAAACGGGCTAAAAGGGAATTTCCCTGGTTGTTTTTTATCGTAGTTTACTTTTTCCCAACCATTGACTTTGAACCTCCGGAACGGTATAATGGAATCAAATAAACCAGAACGGGAAGGAGAACCTGTACCGGGTGATTTGCCTTCCCGCAGGAGGTTTTCATGAAACGGACTATCCGACAGGATCCTTTTTTCGACAGACAGCCGCCGCTCTCCTTCCTTGGGGATCTGACATCCCCTGTACACTGTGCAAAACCTGCAAAGTACGGGCTCTCCCCCATGGAACCCGGCGAAATCGATGCACGCAGACTGTACATTGCCGCACCATTTCCGGACGACCCAAAAGGTCTGCTGAAAACTATATACGATGATTTTACCCGTTTTGCCGACATCTACGGCATTTCCGGTAATTTATACCCCATTCGCCTGTGCCGGGGAGAAACCGACTGCTTTGAAGCGTACCGGGTGACGGTTACGGCCGCGGAAACCACCATCACCGCTGCCGACACGGAAGGTATCAGACGGGGGCTGGTGTGGCTGGAAGATACCCTGCGCCGCCGGGAGAATGCATACCTCACCCCCGGTGAAGTGTACCGGAAGCCTCACATCCGCGCCAGAATCACCAGATGCTTTTTCAGTCCCATCAACCGTCCGCCCAAATACGGGGACGAGCTGTCCGACGAGATCGACTACTACCCCGACGAATACCTGAACCGGCTGATGCATGATGGTACCAACGGCGTCTGGATTTACAGCCGCTTTTCCGATCTTGTGCCATCTGCATTCCTGCCCTCCTACGGAAATGGGTATGAAGCCAGAATCGCCAAGCTGAACCGTGTAATCGAAAAATGTGCCCGGTATGGTATCGGAGTGTATCTGTTTGCCATCGAGCCGTACTGCCTGGATCCGGGAGACGCAGAACTGTGTCCGGCGCTGGCAGGAAACCGGGGCTGGTCGGGGAGAAATGTCTTCTGTGTCCACTCTCCCGCGGGAAAAGCCTTTTGCCGGGAGATGGGACGGAACCTGCTGACACTGGTACCGGATCTTGCGGGGCTCATCAGCATCACCTATGGCGAACGTCCTACCTCCTGTATATCGCTCTATCCGAACATCACCTGCCCTCACGGAAACACAGACTGTCTGCGCCAAGGCCCGGGTGCAATGCTGTCGGAAGCGGCAGAGGCACTGCGGTCCGGTGTCAGAGAAGTGAAGCCGGACTGTCAGGTCATCAGCTGGACATACGGACATCGGACGTGGCAGTTTGACGAAATCCGGGACTACGTGAAAACCGCTCCGGACGACGTGATGCTCATGCAGAATTTTGAAGACATGGGCTATGCGGAGCAGCTTGGCCAGGTACGGCAGTGTGTTGACTACTGGCTGTCCTATGTGGGGCCGTCTGACCTGTTCCGGATCACGGCGGAGGCAGCAGGGGAAGCGGAAAAGCACATATACGCCAAAATGCAGGTTTGCTGTTCCCATGAGATTGCCAGCGTACCTTATATTCCCGTACCGGGGATCCTGTACCGGAAATATGCTGCAGCAAAGCGTCTGGGCGTGGAAGGGATCATGCAGTGCTGGTATTTCGGCAATTATCCCTCCCTCATGAGCAAGGCCGCCGGGGAGCTTTCCTTCCGGGAAGATCTTGTGCCGGGGGATGCCGCCGCGGAAGAAGCTTTTCTCACCGATCTTGCCGCCATATATTGGGGATGTTCCCGTGCGAAAACCGTGGTACAGATGTGGAAAGCCTTTGCGGACAGCTATACCCAATACCCCATGAACGTGATGTTCAGCTACTACGGTCCCATGCACGACGCGGTTGTCTGGAAGCTGGCACTGGAACCGAAGAATTTCTCCCTTCCCCGCAGCTGGCAGACGCTGGATCCCATAGACGGAGACCGTGTGTGTGAAGCCCTCCTGAACGGACACACATTGGAAGAAGCTCTGACACTGACCGGGCAGATGTGTACGGCATGGAAGAAGGGCATGGCGGTACTGGAAACCCTTGATGCGGACTGCCCGGATGCGGCGGAACAAATTTCGGTGGCAAAGGCACTGGATCTGCTGCTGACAGGCGGACACGGGATTCTGGAATTCTATTACCTCCGGGATCTGCTGGGACGCCGGATGGGAAATGCCGAAGAACTGCTTGCGCGGATGGAAGCCATTGTCCGGGAACAGATCGGACAGAGCCGTGCCATGATCCCCCTGTGCGAAACGGACGGCAGACTGGGCTACCATTCGGAAGGAGAGGGCTACAAGTTCTTCCCGGAAAAACTTACCGACCGGATCGGTCAGCTGGAAGAACTCCTGCAAACGGAATTTCCCGCCGTACGGCAAAGGATCGCAGCCGGAAAATCCCCCCTGCCTTACTATGACGGCGAAGAAGAATGGCCGGAGCTGAAACGGTACATCATGCCGAAGGGAGAGCTGAACGACGCTCCATGGGAATCCATCCCGGACGGAAAAAACAGCCGCTTCCGCATGGCATACACGGACGAAATCCTGTCCATCGAACTGCAGAGCGATGCAGCGGTACCTTTCACCCTGTGTCCGGAATACTGTCTCATGAAACCGGACGCAACCATCCGGATCGACCCGAACGGCACCGTGAAGCTGGGCAGCAATTCCAAACTGTACTACTCTCTGTTCGACGAACGTGCAGAGGCAGAGCTTGCGAAATACCGGAATATCCAAACCCTGTCTCCGTCCCACCACATCCTGACCCTGTCTCTGACAGAAATCGGACTGGAAAGCGTACGTCCCATGAAGATGAAGCTGGCTGCCGGCAGTGTGCAGTGGTGTCACGCCGGAGACGGCTTCCCCACACTGGGCAAAGGCGAAGTGCTGCCGGAAGACTACGGATGGATTTTGAACAGATAAGAGATACGAAATTGTATCACGCTTGTTACAAGCAGGGAAATAAGCGGAAATATTGCAGATTCAGATGGGTATTCAGGTAAGAAAAAGCGCGGCAGATCCCAAAAAGACACAGCATGAGAGGACATTGTGTGAAGTGGAAAAGTGCAGGAAATAAGTATCCCACGGACAAGCCAATGGTTTTACATTTGAAGGGCATAGCCCTGTTCTACTAGCTGCGCCTAAAAGGTGTATATACGACTGTCCCTTGCATGAGATTATCTTTAATCTATACTTTCTCATCCTATGTGTATTTTTCTTCTGACTTGACTACTTAATTTTGCCGTTTCGTATCGGTTGTTTTTCCTTTGTTTTCAGAACAGAAATATTGTATACTTTTTATGACATCCACCTTGAGTATTCTCCTTTTGATATTTCTTGTGTTAGCCGATTGCAAAACTCCGAAATAACGAATTCAAGCACTCGAAAACCGGTTACGGTGAGCAGCCGATATTCCCTTCGGGAAATCGAGCGGTCCCTGCGAACTCTCACCACTATTTCTGGTGCAGTTGATAGCCGCACTTTGACTATATCAAATGGAGTTTTTTTGGTCAAGACTCATAGGTAAAGCCTTTTGGGAACTCACCGGCCTGACCGGAGATTTTCGGTATACAAAAAAGATGGCTACTCACTTTGCGGGTGAGTGCCATCTTTTTGATTATCCGTTTTGGGAAAGAACCTCCGTCTGCAGTTCTGAGATCTTATGGAACTTCTCCATCAGTTCATCCAGCTGTGCAGCTGCTGTGTTCTTTATACTTTCATAGTAGGAGGTCACATTGTCTGCATTGCCGTATTTCTGATAAAGCTCTACAGGAATACTGTCAAGTCCGATGGAGTGGTTGTAATAGCCGAAATCAAACACACGGTTGTTTCTGATAATGTCAATAACCTGCGCGGATTCCTGGTCACGTACATGCTTGCTTTTCAGAACGATTTCATAATACTGCGGCATGGTAGTTCTGTAACTCTCGGAAGCCATTCCTTCTACAATGATGGAATTTCTTTCCGGATCGGATACGGTAATCGGAACCAGAAACAGGTTCACCGCACCGTCAACACTGGTACGATATGCCATTTCTTCCGAATACTTCGGGAAGGGGATGATTCCGAAATCATCTTCCATCTCACGGAAGGAGATGGCTTTATAGATCCGTGTGTCAAGAAATACCACATTTCCTTTCATAAAGGCTTCGTCCTGCGAAATGTCGATATTCACACCTTTTTCCAGTTGTTTGAAATATCTCTGGAATACATCCACAGTTCTTTCGTTCATGAAAGAAATTTCGGGGACCCCATTGGTGACGGTAATGATGGAGAGTCCTGCCGCAAACTGCATATTGATGGGCCCGCCCCATACGGAGGTGGCATATCCGAGCCGGTCATTTTCCCAGTTCATGACACCGTCGCCGTTCAGATCAACTGTCGTTTCTTCAATGATGGTTTCCCATTTATCCCATGTCCAGGTGCCTTCAATCACCGACTGGTAGGGGTATTCCATGTTGTAATCATCAAACAGAGTTTTGTTGAAGAAGAGGCATGCCGCAGAACCGAGACTGTTGTAGCAGATATCTCCGGTGGTTGTGTACAGTTTGCCATGAATGGTGAAAGAGTCATTGATGTTGGCATCCCACCATTCCCGGCTGAGGTCAACATAAGGAAGATTGTTCCATTCATAAGCCAGCCCCTGAAGCGCAATATCGAAAGCATTCCGGCCGTGGGGCGCAAGAAGATCATACGCATCATCTCCGGCAATAAGAGCAGGCACACAGTCTGCCCCAAAACCATTATCTCCGCTGTAGATACATTGGAAAGTAATGTTGAAGCGATCTTCTATCGCAAGATTCCGATTATAAACAATATCGTTAAGAAGGTCCCCCGTCATTTCTTCGGCATACATGGAAGCTCCCCGGGTACCATTGGAACCTTCTCTGAGAAACAAACGGAATTCATATCCGTCATACTGTACTTCGGGAAGATGATCGGAAATTTCGGTTTCCGAAGATTCTTCTGTGGTTGCTGTGGTAGTGTCAGCCGCCGGAGAATCTTCCGTATTGTCTGCGGAACAGGAACCGAGAGCAGATACGGTAATCATCAGTGCAAGGTATAATGCTGTAAGTTTGTGTTTTGTATACATAGCAAAAGCCTCCTTTGAATTATAAAAATGCTAGCCGATTGCAAAACTCACCAAAAACGAAATCAAGCACTCGAAAACCGGCTACGGCGGGCAGGGTAGAGGCCCCTGACCGCTCACTCCACTATTTCTCGGGTTTTGCAATCTCTATATATAGTGGCACATGGAATTGCAGTTACTATATCCAGCTAACCCATTCCAAAAGTTTTTGCGGAGCTTTTTTCAAAAAGCGACCGTCCGAGATTCGACTACGTCGAACTCGATGAGTTGCTATGCAACTCTGGTTCTCCTTTTACTGGCGTTTTGCAATCGGTTAATTATAAAAATGCAGGTACCTGACCAAGCAGTTTACAGGTGTCCATGAGACACTGTTTTACATTCATTTTGGTGTCTCCTCTGAACCAGCCGGAAAACTCTCCGTATTCAGCACAGGTCCGGTAACGAAGGTATTCTTCCAGACTGCTGCATGCACTTTGAAGGGCATAAATCATACGGACACTGTCCATACGATCACAGAACTGTTTGGCATCATACAGGTACACATACCAGCGATAGATACAGAGAAGTGTCTTTGCATACAGCAGCCATTTGCATGTAATATGCTTTTTTACCCTCTCGGAAAGGGACAGGCTGATCTCTGTGAGTCTGTCTACGATTTCTTCATACAGCGGGACTGCTTTGACAAGTTCGGTATAGTATTCCGGATACAGATTATCGCGCAGGGGTGTATGGAAGGCAGAAATAATCTCTCTGCCGTGTGTCAGAATATTTCCTTCTTTCAGAACAAAGTTTTTTACGTTGGGGGCACGGTTGGTATAATCGTAATTGAAATACTTGGGAAGATCTTTCTTCAGGCAGGAAACAGCAAGCTCCGGCAAACTGCTGTAATACCGGTTAATGATTTCATGCATTTCTGCTGCGGAATTTCCGAAGACAGTGCAGTATCTTTTCATGTACTCTTCTTTGGAAAACGACTTTATATCCCACAGCATTTCCGCACAGGCATGCAGTTCAAATACAAACTCCCGGACATTGGATACATTGATGATAAAATATGCATTGTCTCCCTGCCCTATGGCGGTATTGAGATTGAAATGCAGCTTGTCGATCCCTGTCTGGGGCGCAAGATGGGGACCTTCATGGTGATACTGAAGATGGTAATAAATGCCATACTGCAGCCTGTCCGAACGGGGGATCTGATAATATTCGGTACCGTACATCTGGTTGGTGCCGGTATCCGCAAAGATACTGATGACATCCTCATCCAGGGAAAGATACCCTTTTTCCATCAGCTTGGAACCTTCCATCCAGAGGGTGCTGGTAAAATACTTTGCTTTGCCATGAGTGGCTTCCAGCACAATGGCTTTCTGATGCCGCATGGCGCCGCTGATAAATTCCCCGTATTTCTGCAGCTCTTCTTCCCCGGGTTGTGCCTCTTCCCACATGGGCCGGTCTGCCTTTCCGCGCAGTCCTAACTGCCAGACCACATTGTCATACTCCGCCCATCTGGCGGCATAATACTTCCATGCTTCCTCCAGCAGCTCCGGATTCCGGATGTAGGAATACTCGCCGCTTCGGGAAAACTTTTTGCAGTAATTCTCAAGGGTAAAGTGCGATAATCCGAGAGGCTCCGCATGATGCTGCGATATATAAATACCACGTTTTGCGGCAGTATCCGCCAGTGCTTTTTCCGGCGGATTGTCGATATCCAGAAAGGAGGCGGGAATGATCAGATTCATCCGGAGACGCAAAACGGTTTCCACCACCAGATCCATGACTTTTTCAGGGACTGTCAGACCATACCAGGGATAATTCATATACCGGATCCCGCCGCCGTCCTTCCAGCCTGTGAGAAGATCCTCGTCATTGATAAAGACACCCCGGAAACCGGATGCTGCCGGCCTGTCCGTAATGGAAACTGCAGAAATTTCCATGGATGTGTGTGTTTCCGCTTCCAGATCATTGAACAGATAACAGGGGTCAACACCCAGTATGGCCGAACTGAATGTATAGATCCCCCAGATGGTTCCGAGATAGCTGGCGGCGGTAATGATAATCCTGCTGCCTTCCGTACGGATGGAATAGCCTTCGTTTTCGATCGCTGCAGAATCATCCATACTGTTTTCTTCGATTATAATACAGCAGTCACTCTCCTCTGACAGGATGTCCGGCTGAATATGAGATGTGCTGACACGTGCAAAATCCCTGCGGAGATCCTCAACGGCCAGTTTTACGTAAGGATTGGTATTTTTCAGGCAAATACCGATTGCCTTTTCCGTGCTGAATAATTCTATCATGGGGCACTCCGTCAATGTTTCTTTACAGCATGGTCTGCGTGTCGTTCGGGTCGCCGTTTCTGGCAAGATCGTATTCCTGCGACCAGTCCGGATCCCGGTACTTTTCACCTCTGGGGTCGGTACGGATCCATAAATTCATCCGGCTGTGCAGTTGCTTAATTTATTAGCTTTCATAGCAGGAGAAGTATCAGTCAATCGCGCTGACTTTCTCATAGAACTCATCCAGTTTGGCCTGAATAGCGTCACTGACAGAGGCAATGCTGGAAGCGATGGTGTTTGATTCCGCATTGATCATGTCCGTAATGCTGGTACGGATGGTGCCGATTTCCAGTGCCAGACCGATATCGGCAGTTACATTGTCGATGATCATATCCAGCATTTCAGCAGATTCCTTGTCACGGACGGATTTCCCCTGCAGGGTAACGTCATAGAAAGCGGGACGCATGGTATCTCTGGAAACATAAGCCATATATTCCAGAATCATGCTGTTTCTTTCAGGATCGGAAACCGTTGTCGGTACTGCCAGAGCACGTGCAGACCAGCCCTGATAGGTTGTCGTGTACTCTGCCTGGGTTTCATCCAGCTTGGGCATGGGGATGATGCCGAAATCATCTTCCATATCCCGCAGGGCAACGGCTTTTTCCATCACATCGATCTGATACAGAGCACGGCCTTCCCGGAAGATATTGGTCCGTGCCACCCAGATATCGGGCACACCGGTAATACTTTCCGCCCGCAGCATTTTTTCATCACTGGCAATAAAAGCATAAACTTTATCCAGAGCATCCATATTCTGCGCACTGTCCAGTAAAAAGTGCAGACCATCCCCGGTGGATTCCGTAGCCATGATTCCGCAGCCGGAGAGCAGCCCGGTACCGGTATTGTTGGAGCCGAGAAAACCCCATACATCTTCATGGGTGATGGCACCATCCCCGTTCAGGTCACGGGTGACGTTCTGGCAGTGTTCTTCCAGGGTGTCCAGTGTCCATTTTCCTTCCCGGACAAGGGCGTATACATCTCCCAGAGCGGCTTCCTTTGCCATGTTCTTGTTGAACATAACAGTCCAGATACGGGCTTTGTCCGTCCAAAGGAAATCTCCGAACGTAAGGAACCGTTTTCCGGCAATTTCAGAAGAGTTAATCATACTGCCGGTCCACCAGGGCTTTTCTGCATCGATGTAAGGCAAATCGCTCACATCATACAGATAGCCGGACATGATGCAGTTTTTGAACCCGGCTATGATTTCCACGGCTGCGTCATAAGCGTCATCATTGGCGATGCAGGCATTTTCTACAAATTTGCTGATATAGTCATTGTTCGTGGGTACCTGACTGATGACAATATTGTATTTTTCTTCCGTCAGCAGATTCCGTTCATATACCGCGTCACTCAGGGCATTGCCGCTCTGCTCATCACAGTCAATCTCATTTGGCAGCGTGGTGGAATCCTTGGTGGAAATAATACGGAATGCATAGCCGCCGAAGTCCTGTTCGGGTACATCTGGGGTAACAGCAGTTTCATCGGTTTCCAAAGGTGCGGTATCCGCAGATTCCGTTTCAGTTTCTGTGGGAGTATCCTGACCGCAGGAAGTCATTCCCTCTGCCAGAAGGGCGATAAGAAGAAGTATGGAAAATACTTTTTTCATTGGTGAGTCCTCCGTTTATGATAATGTATCGTACAGGAAGCGCTTTTTACAGCATGGTCTGCGTGTCGTTCGGGTCGCCGTTTCTGGCAAGATCGTATTCCTGCGACCAGTCCAGATCCCGGTATTTTTCACCTCTGGGGTCGGTACGGATCCATTCCGTCAACAGATCCAGCATCTCTTCCGTCCAGGTGGCCCGGTCGATCTGTGCGGTTGTGAAGATATTCTTGCTGATCATCTCAAAGCCGAAGTCGTCCTTCACATGGGTCTTGGCAGCACCTTCCACCACCTCTTTGACCAGATGCGCGGGAATGAACAGCACACCGCCCCCAGCGCCGAATACAATGTCACCGGGCAGAACGGTAGCTTTCCCGATCCGGGTGATGCTGTTGAAATCCTTCATAACCACTTCCCGGATGGGAGTGGGATCGATCCCGCGGTAATACACCTGTACATCGGGGACCTGCTTCATCTGTTCCACATCCCGGATGCCGCCCCAGATAACAGCACCGCCGTTGCCGGTTCTGGTCTTTATTGCTGTGGTAAGGTTGCCGCCGATGAATGTGCCCTTGTAGATCTTGTCGTACATATCGGCCACCAGCACATCTCCTTCCACGAGGGAATCCACAACCCACTGGTTGTAGTTGCCTTTCCGGCCTTCCTCCTTGCCGATGCCGAACATTACATCATGCAGATCGGGACGGGTGGGAACAAAGGTGGTGGTGACAGCACGGCCGATAAGCTTTCTGCCGTCGTCGTGGAGAGTATGCAGATCCCCTTCAAACTGGCTTTCGTAGCCTTTTACAAAAATCGGCTTCCACAGTTCTTCCAGGGTCATGCTCCGCATCTGATCCAGATATTTCTGAGGCACCTTGGGTCTGCCGTCGGGAAAACGTTCGCCTGTCCAGAGGGGCGTCAGGGCAATGATTTCTTCTCTGCTGTTCAGTTTCATATGTTTCTCCTTGCTCTTTTCTTCTCAGTCCGTAACCGCAACCAGATACAGTGCGTTGGGCGTAAAGGTCAGCTGCAGGGATTCTCCCGCACCGGCAGTATATTGCCGTACAGGCTTAAGCCGTCCTTCTTCTCTGAGCAGTTTCAGTTCTTCTTCCGTGGGGGTGTCCATACCCATCTTCTGATACAGACGGTAGGGGTTGGTGGTTTCCCGGTCGATGCACCAGACGGTGACAGTCTTTCCTGTAATATCCTCATCAAAGATCAGTTTTTCTTCCGCGTCCGGAAGCAGATCCTCTTCAAAATGCTCGGAGGAATAGGACAGCAGCACCGCGTATTCACCCTTATCGTTCCTTGTGGGAACAACAAACAGGCTTTCCCTGTCTGTAT
>SVSN01000089.1 GCA_015064285.1 Oscillospiraceae bacterium
TCCTTTCCCATGAGGGTAGTATCAATATGTTTTATAGTATACTGCATTTCTATGCATTTGTCAAGCGGAACAGACGTTATTCTATACATTTGTTGATATAATATGCCTTGTTGCTATTGACTTTTTGACTGAAATCCTGTATAAATATTATAGATTCATTTATCATTTGACGGGAGATATTGCCATGAAAAAACAGATCCTTCTGAGTATGCTGGTATGCAGTCTGCTTCTGAGCGGCTGCGGCGGCACAGCAGCGGAAACGGAAACAGCAGCGGATGTAGCCGTGAATACCGAAACCGAAACAGCGGCGGAAACCGAAGCGAAATATCCCCTTGCTGTGGAAACAGCGGATTACGGAGGAGAAGAATTCCGTACTCTATGCTATACCCAGGGAGACCCGGGTACCATGAAACAGCTGCTGGACTTTGCCTGGACGGATGACCAGAAGGGAGAAGTTCTCAACGATGCGGTGTATGCCCGGAATCTGAAAGTGGAAGAAGACTTCAACATCGCGATTTTCTGGGAAGAAAGCGATGATGTGAAGGGAACTACTAAAAACGCTGTTGTAGCCGGCGAAACCGTGTACGACATTGTGCAGCCCTATGTCAATGACGCCATGGTCATGGGACAGAGCAATGAAGTCTGGGATATGGCGCCGCTTATGGATCTGAATGCCCCCTGGTGGGACGCTGCCCTTCAGCGGGATCTGATGCTGGGCGGCAAGCTGTACTGCCTGACCGGGGATGTTACCCTGGGTGACGAAGAACTGAACTACGGGATTTTCTATAACAAGGCGCTGGTGGAACAGTACGGACTGGCGGATCTGCCGGGACTGGACGATCCTTACACCATGGTGAAAGAAGGCAAATGGACCATTGATGCCATGTACACTTTCGCACAGGGCGCCACATCCGATATCAACGGTGACGGCACCATGGATATCAATGATGCCTACGGGATCGGCAGTGACTACGGGCTGGCCTGCGTGGTGTTCTACGGTACCGGCGGGCAGCTGGCCAGAATTTCCGGTGATGGCTCCCCCGAAATCGTGCTGAACAACGAACGCAACGAAGCAGTTATCGAACGGCTGGCTACGGTATACTGCGATACAAATGCTTCGATTATGGTTACCAACATGGGCAGCGACGGCTGGACCAAGCTGAACAATATGCTGATGGAAAACCGGCTGCTGTTCCGACTGGGCAGTATTTATGACCTGAAAGACTTCCGGGAAATGATCGACGACTTCGGTATCCTGCCCAACCCCAAATATGATGAAGCACAGGCAGACTACTGCCATATCATTTCCACCAACTGGTGTCCCTGCATTGCGGTACCCGTGACCATTACCGGAGATGCGCTGGAAAGAACCACGGTTCTGCTGGAAGCCCTGTCCTGCTATTCCGATCAGGTGATGGAAGCATACTACGATGTAAACCTGTCCACCAAACTGGTCCGTGACGAAGAATCGGCAGATATGTTTGATATTATCTTTGAAACCAAGTACTACGACCTTGGTAAGGTATTCAACTGGGGCGGTATCGAAGGGATCATCGGTACGGTTGTGAAAGCCGGCGGCGGCTTTGCATCTACTTATGCCAGGAGCGAAAGCAAGATTATCGAAGCCATGGAAAAAACATGGGCGCTGTACGGCGGCTGACAGCTGAAAAACGGAATACCGGAGAATCCTTTTCGGGAAACTCCGGTATTTTTTATGGTCTTATTGTGGGAATGCTGTTACAGAATCACGGATGCCCCTGCACCCACTTCTATTTTCTGTCCATCTACGGTGATCCAGACGGGGGTGAAAGTAGGGTTATAGAATTTGTCGCAGTCCACGGAGATCCGCAGGGAACGGAGGGCGTTTACATAGTCCACGATTTCGATGTTGGTGGCGTACCATACATCTTCCCGTCCGCAAACCGCCTTGCAGAATTCTTCCATCATGTCCCAGTTGTTGTCTCTGGGGAACTCAAAACTGTGCCCCCAGACATAGAACAGTTTGCTTCTGCCCCAGCGGTCGTTTTCTGAAAAATCCGCCAGCCGATCCATCAGATGACCGTTGTGGTGGCAGGTGGGATGCCATGCCATGAAATCTTCCGGCAGGGTGAAGCCGTTGGTGGCTCTGGTGGTGCGGGAGTATTCCATGCCGGCCGTTTTCAGCAGACCGATCACCCGGCTGTCATAATTACCGAAGGGGTAGGACATACCGCGTACCACATAACCGCAGGCTTTTTCCAGCGCACGGCGGTCTTCCTGAATCTGGGCGAGTACCGCCGCATCCGGAATGTCGGTGGGGAAGGGATGATTGACCATGTGGCAGGATACTTCGTGACCGGCGTATACGGTGGGAATATCGGCAAGGGAAACAGGAGCACCGGGTTTCATACGGGCAGAGTTGAGGTGGAAAGACCCTTTCAGCTGATAGCGGCGCAGCATATCAGTCAGCCGGATATCATCTACCGGTCCATCGTCATAACTGAATGTCAGACAGCGGGAACGGCCGCCGGGATACAGATTGAAAAGTACGTTATGCATATAAGCCTCCTGACAGTTTATGGATATGATTCCATTATATCGCCGCACATAGGATCTGTCAAGGCATATTGCTGTGTCAGATGATACGATTTTGTGAATTATACCTATTTATATATATTCTCTACATCTTTCTGTTGACAAAACCTGCTGCTTTGTGTATAATGAATCTTAGCTGTACTGTAAATTTTTCTACACAAGTGAGGTTTATATGAAAAAGTTTCTGGCATTGACAATGGTTCTGGCGGCTCTGCTGTGTTCCTGCGGCGGTGGTGCTGCAGCCGGCGAAGGCGCCGGTGAGACGGCTGCTCTGGATGTGAATGTGGATGAAGTGGTGAATGCCGCTCTGACCACTTACGGTCTGGTGGACGGTTTTGTGTTCACTTCCTCCTCTACCGAACTGGGTGAATATCTGGACGACGACCTGATCATGGGGTACTACGGTGACGCAGTGGATGTTCCGGACTTTACCAAGGTTTCCGAATACTGTGTATATATCGATGAATCCGACCCCAACGTGTTTATCGATGTGGGCCTGTTCAAGCTGAACGATGCTTCCTATGCAGACACCCTGATGCAGTATTTCCAGACCCGTATTGATGACAAGATTGCCAAGGCGGATTCCGGCTATCCCGAAATTGATGTGCCCACTCTGGAAGCCGCAACGGTGGAAAAGTACGGTGATTATGTATATTACGTAATTTCCTACGATGTAGACGCCATCACAGCTGACATCGAAGCTGCCCTCGGCAAATAAAATCTGACAGATCCGGGAGAATTCCATGGTATTTTCATCGCTGCTGTTCCTGTTTGCCTATCTGGCGGTGACCCTGTTTCTGTATTATCTGATTCCCAATACCAGATACCGTAACTGGGTTCTGTTCATTGTCAGTATGCTGTTCTACGGCTGGGGCGAACCTCTTTACATACTCGTCATGCTGGCCTCCATCACGGAAGCTTATGCATTCGGGTTCCTGATCAACAAATATCGTGAATCCAACGTGAAGCGTGCCAGACTGTACATGGTGCTGTCACTGGGTATGAATCTGGCGGCTCTGCTGTTCTTCAAGTACTGCAACTTCTTTATCGAAAACCTGCGGCTTCTGCCGTTTTTGACCGATGCCATCGCTCCCATTGAAGGTCTGAAGCTGCCCATCGGGATTTCCTTCTACACCTTCCAGATCATGTCCTACACCATTGACCTGTACCGCGGTCAGACCGAAGTACAGAAGAATTTCGTGGCATTCGGCACCTACGTAACCCTGTTCCCGCAGCTGATTGCCGGTCCTATTGTACGGTACCGTGATGTCGACGACCAGCTGATGACCCGTAAGGAAACCATCGACCTGTTCGGCTCCGGTACCAGACGGTTTGTGGTAGGTCTTGCCAAAAAGGTCATTATTGGGGACGCCTGCGCGGCGTATTATGAATATTTCAAGGCCAGCGACGCCTTTGCGGACTCCACCGCGGGCGCCTGGATGGTCATGATTTTCTACACGCTGCATATCTATTACGATTTTTCCGGATATTCCGACATGGCAATCGGGCTGGGCCGCATGATCGGCTTCCGGTTCCTGGAAAACTTCAATTATCCCTATATTTCCAAGTCCATCACCGAATTCTGGCGCCGCTGGCATATGTCCCTCGGTACCTGGTTCAAGGAATATGTATACATTCCGCTGGGCGGCAACCGGGTCGGTAAGCTGAAGCAGTACAGGAATATTGCCGTAGTCTGGTTCCTGACCGGTTTCTGGCACGGTGCCAACTGGAACTATATCCTGTGGGGCGTGTATTTCGGCCTGATTCTCATGGCGGAAAAGACCTTCCTGCTGGGGGCTCTGAAAAAGACGCCCGCTTTTGTGCAGCATATTTACTCCCTGCTGCTGATCGGCTTCGGCTGGATTATCTTCTCCTACACGGACGCTGCTGCAGGCCTGAACTGCTTTGCCTCCCTGTTCGGGATCGGTACCAGCACGTTCTGTACGCCTACCATCGGTTACCAGATTCTGCACAGCCTGCCGCTGTTTGTAATCGGTGCTGTCGGTGCCACGCCGCTGCCCAAGAAGATCTGGGATAAGCTGTGTACCGTGGACTGGCTCAGTGTAGGTGCCATCCGGGAAGACGGCACAGAAGAGCCTATCTATATGGAAACAAAGGAACTGTCCCTCAGAGGCAAAGTGTTCGCTGGTCTGACCACTGCGGGTACCATTGCGGTGTTTGTTGTCTGCGTGGCCTATCTGGTAGACTCCACCTTCAGCCCGTTCCTGTATTTCATTTTCTGAGGAGGAGGTTTTACATATGAAATTTAATAAGATAATTGATATTACCACCTCCGTCTTATTCGCTTTGATCATCTTTGCGTTTGCCATTGCGTTCGTGATTACCCCCGACGCAGACTTTTCCGAAGAAGAAAACCGCAGCCTGACCACCTTCCCGAAATTCTCCTGGGAGGCGCTTATGGATGGTTCCTTCTCCTCCAGGATCAACGAATATTTTGCCGACCAGTTCCCGGCCCGGAATTCTCTTGTTGGAATCAAGGGTGTGACGGAAACCATGTTCGGTAAAGGGGAGAACAACGGTGTGCTTCTGGGCAAAGA
Organism: Oscillospiraceae bacterium; assembly: GCA_015064285.1. Lineage (GTDB taxonomy): Bacteria > Bacillota > Clostridia > Oscillospirales > CAG-272 > UMGS1696. Next base: position 5,133 of record SVSN01000089.1, read on the forward strand.
CGGTCAGCTGGCCGTGCGCCTGTTTAACGTGTACAAGAGCCGTCTGGAACGTGTGGCCGATATGGACTACTATGCCGCCGATACCGTTACCCAGTCTCTGGATGCTCTGAATGCCTGGGCGAAAAACACCGCTTTGCCGGTGGCAACGATTCTGCCTCCCCGCACTGTTGACGTTGCCGCCTCTGCTTTCTCCTATCCTACGGAAATCAGTGACGCAATGCAGGAACAGATCGCAGGATACATTGCTCCCGAAGCAAACTATATTGATCTGCTGCCCCTGATGCGTGAAAAATACGATTCCGGCGAGTATGTATATCTGCGTACCGACCACCACTGGACTACCTATGGTGCGTATATTGCCTATACGGAAGTCATGAAGTCCTGGGGACTGGAAGCGGATATTCTGCCCATGGAGACTTTCTCCGTGGAAACGGTGGAAAACTTCTACGGTACAACCTGGTCCAAGGCCGGATACAAGTTCATCGCTCCCGAAACACTGGAAGTATGGACAGCCGGCAACGAAGATCAGTTCACCACTTCCTGCATTTCTGAAAAAATGGTCAAAGGAGAAGACGGCAAGCCCACCGCTGTGAAGGAAGCCTACAAGACCTTCTCCGGATGGCTGGACAGAAGCTTCCTTACCCAGAAGGATAAGTACGGTGCTTTCCTTTCCGGTACCCACAACGAACAGACTGTGTTCCTGGGTGACGGCAGCACCGGCAGAGAACGGCTGCTGATCGTCAAGGACTCTTTCGCACATACCATGGTACCTTTCCTTGCCCAGCACTATGATCTGGTAATCATCAATCTGGCAGCAAAGGTAGCCAATATCACTGACTATGTGGAAGAATACGGCTGTGACAGAGTGCTGGTTGTGTACAACTGGGCAAATCTGATCGAAAACAACAATATGGCTGCCGTGAAGTAAACGGCAAAAAATACATATACTGAAAAGGATCTGAAACGAACATGAAAAGTACCAAAAGACTGACAGCCCTGTTCCTGGCGCTGATCTGCTGTCTTCCTCTGGCCGTGGCATGCGGCAAGAAGGGCGGTATTTCTGTGGATAAGGACAAGGTAATGGAACAGCTGCAGATTTCCGATGCCAAGACTCAGGAATCCAAGGATGCCGAAGCGGAATCCAAAAAGCAGGCCATGATCAGCGGGCAGAAGGCACCCAAGGTGGAGACCGAACCACCGGAAACCGAACCCATCGAAACCAAGGGGCCTGTGGAACTGGTTCCCATCGATGACTGGAGTGAATATTCCGCACCGCCCAAGACCCCGGATGTATACAATCCCGATACCGATAACCGGACGCTGAAGATCCATGGTGCTTCCGTTTCTGACGGGGACTTCTGTGTGGCATACGGCGAATGTGCCGTAGGCGCCACGGTAACCGTGAAAACCGAATGGGGCAGCTCTTCTGTAGTATCCGAAGGCGGCGTTTTTGCCATCCGTTTTGAGAATCCCGACGGAACTGCCATCATGGACGTTACCCAGTCTTACGAAGGCAAGCAGATCGGTGATTCCCTGCACTGGGAAGGCGAAGTGGTTGTGCCCAACTACGGCCAGGACTGGGGCGTATGGGTCGGCGGTGAAAACCAGAGCTTCTACTACAAGAACATCCCGGACTTTGAACACACCAACCTGATGTCTGATGCCGTTGTGGCAGATGTTACTGCCCGGTATGCGGATCGTGTGGAAAAGCTGAAGAATGTGGATGACGGCTGCGAAATGATCTTCCTGATGATCCCCGCTGCCATGACTGTGTATCCCGAACTGGTTCCGGCAGAAGTTGCCACCCCAGGTAAAGGCCAGAGCCGCTTTGATCAGCTGGCAGAAGCACTGACCACTGCCGGTGCAACGGTAATCGACCTGAGAGAAACTTTCTCCGAACGGAAGAACGACCAGCTGCCGCTGTACTGCAACAACGACAGCCACTGGGCCGACTACGGTGCTTATATTGCATATGTGGAACTGTTCGACTACATCTCCGACCGGTATCCCGAAGCAGCTCCCCGTAAATTCAATGAATTCAAGTGGGAATGGGACTACTACACCCGTGGGGATATGCCGTGGTACTTCGACCTGGACCAGGGCGGCAAGATCTACGAATACTGCTGCGTTCGTTCTCTGAACTTTGACGCACATCCCGCTGTAAGAGCCCTGACCCGGTATCCCAAGAAGTGGTCTCTGGCATGGTCTGAACACAGCAGCGAAATCCAGAACGGCAACAACTACAACACCCACCGGGATGAGCTGCCCGATGTAATGGTACTGCGGAACTCCTATGGTGTGTATATGTATGATATGATCGTGGAACGGAGTGACAAGTCGTTCATGCAGCCCACCTTCACATACGCATTCAACTATGCCCAGATCAAGAAGAATGCCCCTGACTATCTGATCTATATTCTGACTGAATGGGATTTCCATAACATTATCGATAACTGATTGCACAAAGAAAAACCGTCCGTGGTTCTCCGGAAAGGAGCCGCGAACGGTTTTCTTGATGGTTTATGATGTCAGTTTACAAATGCCTGGATGCTCACAGTCTGCAGGTGTACACTGCTCTGTCCAGATCCGTGTGCATCACGGCACCGTTGGGCAGAACGACTTCCTGATTCAGACCTCTGGGAGCGGTTACATGCATGCGGAACCAGCCGTCTTCGATCTTCCAGTCCACTGTGATGTATCCGCCGACGGATGCTACAGAACCCTTTGCATGATCCCGGCCAGTGATAACGGGCTTGATGCGTACTTTCTTGTCAGCGGCGGAGAGTGTGCGGACACCCAGCACCACGGCGGCAAATTCGTAGATCGCAACGGCACCCCATGCGTGGCAGTCACTGCGGGGCGCAACCGGTGTTTCCGGAATGGTGGAACAGTTGAGAGCCACCAGTGCCCGCAGATCGTTCATCATTTCAGTCGTCTTGTCGTACAGACCAACCGCTTCCAGAGCCCGGAAGTACAGGTAGCCGTACGCCTGGGTACACTTGGTTTCCAGCGGCAGGGCGTTTTCCATGATCCGGCGGGCCTTGTCCCCCTGTGCAATACCGGAGAGCACACACCATACCTGCATATGCTGGCTGTAGTAATTCCCGGCAAGATCGTCGGCGTACAGACCCTTTTCTTCATGCCATGTCAGCTTTTCGATGGTGGAGGCAACCTTGTCGGCCCGTTCCCGGTATTCGGCGGCCACACAGTTTCTGCCGCACAGCTCAGCCAGTTTGGCACCTTCTCTGAGGGCGAACACATACATGGCACTTGCCACAGCGGTCATGCCGTACTCTTCGCCTACCCAGCCTTCGCCGTTAACCCGCATCCAGGGACCGGACCAGTCGAGAAAGTCCCAGTAAGGTGTGTGGCGGATCAGGCCGCAGGGATCCAGCATACCGTCAAACCATTCCAGTACGCCGTCCATGGTACGCAGGTTTTCTCTGACCAGCTTTTTGTCGCCGAAGCGCTTGTAGTGTTCCGCCAGCATGAAAATGAAATAGAAGCAGAAGGTGGGAATATACTGCACCTCCAGAGAAGGATACCGGCTGTTCAGAAGACCGTCGCCTCTCTGGGAGAGCCGGAAGTCGTGAATGGCCTTTCTGGCAAGGGCATCGTCGCCGGTCAGCTGGTAGTTGAAGACCATCTGCATGGAGGTGTCCATGTCATACTGCATCTGTTCGTAGAAGGGACAGTCCTCGTAGGATTCCACCATGCACCGCTTCAGGGTGTTTACGGAAATCTTCCACAGGGCATTGTCAGTTTCATTGCCGAAGTCGCAGTCAGCAGGTACTTCCAGCGGATAGCCGGTTTCCGCAAAGGTGAAGCTGTCGAGAACTACATCGCCTTCCACATCCAGCCTGATGATCCGGCAGGTGCGGGGCCAGAAGGGTTCAAAGACAGTCTCGCCGTCCACGTGGATCACGTCCCGGGAGCCGTTCAGTTCCTTGCTGTGGTCCAGTCTGTCGCCCTTGTCTCCGCGTTCGCCGAAGGCTTCTGCATACCAGACGGTGACAACGCCCTTGCCGGTGAAGCGGAATACCGGGAAACCGAAGGTCAGTTCGTCCGCAATGTAGTATCCTTCGTTATCTCTGGTGAAGGGAACTTCCTTCTGGTACAGCATGGGAATCGGACGGGGATACAGGAACAGGTCGTTGGGGGCACCCCACATAAAGGGTTCGTCCCGTACACAGTCCACTTTCCGCAGAACGGATGCCTTGACCCATTTGGATTCTGCGGGAATGTGTGTCTGTTCCAGGGCGCATACGATCATTTCCCAGCGCAGAAGGGGGAAGGTGTCCGCGGGAGAGGGAGAAACTTCCCAGTCAGTGTCGGTGATCATGGTGATATCTTCATGTCCGTCAAAGGAGCAGGTCAGTTTGCAGGCGAAGGCCAGAAGACCGGTGCGGCGCAGGGCATAAAGCACACGGGGTCTGGTCCAGTCGCAGTTTTCGCCCAGCTGCAGAACCTCGCAGAAGATTTCGTTGTCTCCTGCCTGCAGATAGGGAGCAATGTCCAGTGTGTCGTAGTATTTTTCTTCGGCAGAAGTACGGCAGGGGCCGAAGCATACCCGCTTGCCGCCGATAAACAGCTTGTACCGTGCTTCAGCGGAAATGTGCAGCAGGGCTGTTTTCGGTGCCTCGGGCAGTGTCAGCGTCCGGCGGAACCGGTACAGTTTGGTTTCGGAATAGGTAAAACCGGGATAGGTGATCCATTGTGATGTATGCATATATACCTCCGGGGGATGGATTTTCCTTATTATACCACATTCCATTCAAAAAGGAAAGGGGCAACGGAACTTTGCCGCAACCAGCCTTTGCTTGCAATCTGGCCGGAAATAGGATACAATACAGACAGAATCATAAATCAAGAAGGAGTTAAACCATGTTCAGTACACAGAAATTCGGAGGATACCTGTCCAGACTGCGGAAAGAGCGGGACATGACCCAGTCGGAACTGGCAGATAAGCTGAACCTGACAAGACAGGCGGTCAGCAAGTACGAAACCGGCGACAGCTTCCCGGATGTGTCCATTCTGGTAAGCATTGCCAATATTTTTCATGTTACCCTGGATGAGCTGATCCGATCCGGTGAGCCCACCGTGGGAGAAGCCGCCATTCTGTCCACCGCCGCCATGAATGAACCTACCGCCATTGCCCAGAACATCGAGGATATCAAAGGTATTGCCCCCCTGCTGAAGCCCAGTGTGCTGGAGAGAGCGTCCGTGGGGCTTGCACGCCGGGGCATTGATGTAACCCATATTGTTGAGCTGTCGGAGTTTCTCAACGACAAAACCGTGATCGCCATGCTGGAGAACGCCACTGATGTGGAGGCCAGCGATGAACTGGTCAGCCGTCTGATTCCCTTTATGGACGAAAAAGCAAGATACAATGTGTTTGAAAAAATTCTGGACGGGGAAATGGACTGGCACCTGATAAGGATCCTGCTGCCCTACGCTGAATACCTGTCCTCCCCGCTGGAAGCTGCCGTCATGGAAGGCGCACTGCCATGGGAAGCTCTGGAAATGCTCAATGAAGGCAGGAAAGAGATTCACCGGAAATGGCAGGAAGAGATGCAGTCCTGAGTATGCCGGAGAATTTTTGGTTTTTATATTGACAAATGGATAATAATATGCTAATATATTTTTGAAATTCCGGCCCTTTAATGGTTGGAACTACAAAAATAAAAGGAGAAAAATCATGAAAAAGTTTTTCGCACTGGCTCTGGCGTCCGTTATGGTTGCTGCCATGAGCATCTCTGCAGCTGCCCTGCCGGCTGACAAGGTTACCATCGACGTTTACAAGAACACCC